>DAICZI010000266.1 GCA_027311205.1 Beijerinckiaceae bacterium
ATCAAGACGGACTCTCCCTCACAAATTCCACGAATCAATCTTTGCAAGAGCATGTTAATTCAGTTGTAAAGCATGCAGATGCAATTGCGTTGGGCCTGACTCTTTCCGCGCCCCTAAGCCGAGTATTGTCGCTGGCCGCAAAGCTGCATGATGAAGGCAAAAAGGCGAACCTGTGGCAGCAGGCGTTCAATGCACCCAAAGACAACCGCCCTTTTGGCAAGACCAAAGGGCCGATCAACCACCAGATATTAAAAGGCTACCGACACGAATTCGGTTCGCTGCTTGATCCAGACGTCAAGGTTGAGCTTGCAAGGCTGGATGAAGACCTGCGGGACCTCGTGGCTCATCTCATCGCCGCGCATCACGGCCATGCACGCCCGCTGATGCCGACCGACGGCGTCGATGTTCTCCCACCTCAAACGCTTCAAGGCGAAGCCACCGCCATCGCGCTGCGATTTGCGCGGTTGCAGGCGCGCTATGGGCCGTGGGGGCTGGCATGGATTGAATCCTTGTTGCGCGCCGCCGATCAGCGCGCCTCAGGCGAGAAGGAGACAGCCTGATGGCCAGCGCCAGCATCCCGGTTGATTTGCGCAACCCCGGCCAGGTCTTCGCCTGCCTCGGCCTGATGGAAGCGGCCGACATCCTGCTTGGCGGTGCCAGGGGCGGGTTTGATTGGGAAAACCCGGCAGATGTGCGCTTTGTGCTCGAAGCTGCTGGAGAGGCGAACCCGGTGGCCGAGGTGCTGGGATTTCTGGCGGAGGCGGAGGTGGTTGCACTCAGTCCTCAAGGGTCACTGAATGAAAACACCAAATGGAAGATCAAGACCATCCAGCTGCCTCACGATAGCTCGTTTCCGTTCCCGGATCCCTCTAGTCCTGCGACGTTGCCCGCAAGACTGCAAAACACGCGACAACAAACGATTGTAATTGACTACTGGGGCGATGCAACCGAGCGTGACAATGTGAAATTTTGGGCAGGGTCTCAAGGCAAACCGGGTGCCGCGTTTTTGCTTGATGCGCTCGATTTGGCACGCTCGCGAATTCTGGAAATTGTAGCCAACCCCTTTGCTTGGTCTGCACCACAATCAGGCAGTCTGCGTTTCGATTTCCGGCGGGATTATGTACCGATTGGTGTTGGCTTCTCTCCAAACAATCACAAAACAACAATGGTCATGCGCGGTTATCCACTTGTTGAAATCTTGGCTGCAATTGGCATGTCCAATGCCCGACCGCTGCGTATATCCAAGCTTGAGTATCGCTACGGCGCTGCCGGAATGGTGCTCCCACCAGCATTTCTGCGCGCGACATTGGGATGTGCGGCACTGCCGATTCCCCTTCGCACTTTTCGAATGCGCCTCGACTGGCCCGGCCAGGAAAATCAGGCGCGCTGCATTACAGACGTTACCGAGGAGCTTCACCATGACTGAACCCAACACTGAATTCTTCAACACCCTGGCCGATGACTTGGCTGGCCCGGTTGCCATCGTGCTCAGGCAACATTTGCTGCCGGTGGAAGGCGAGGGAGCCGTTATCTTTCCGCCGACCTATGCCGTAATTGGCTATGACATCAGCATAATGGCAGACGGCACCAAAGTCGCCAGCATCGATTCCGTTGGCTCGCAGGCCAATCGGATCGAACCTGTATTCAAGCGCCGCGAGGGTGATCCGGCCTATCGGCTGGCAAAGCTGGTGCCGCAGATTGACATTACCTATGGCAACGAGCGCACGCGTTCATTGCTGGATGTTGGTCATCGGTTGGGCGATGCGGTCGTGCGATCAACTGCACTGGCGGAGGATGCCAAAACAGCTTTCAAGTCGCTTTTTGAGCGCGGTGACGTGACGCAGATCGCGAAACTGGCACCGACTTCGCTGGTATTCGGTATCTGGGATTCGCGTGACACGCAGGCCAAACTACCTCGTTTGGTGATGTCAGTTATCCGCGCCTGGGATGTGTCGGAATTCAAGCGCTCGGCGCAATATAATCCGGCGCTCGACTATGCAGCGCTGGAGGTTTTCAGTGACGATGATAAGAAAAAAGCTGAAGGCAAAGCTGAAAGTCCCTTGGCGCAGCGTGGCTTCGTCCACGTGCCATCGGTTGGTGCGCCAGGCGGCGTGGTTGCAAATGGCCCTATCATCCGTGATGTCACCCTCAACCTCGTGGCGCTCCGCCGTCTCAAGGGTGATGATACACGCGCCTTGCGCCGCTACATCCTTGGTCTCTGTCTGGTTGCTGCGGCTGAACCTGTCGAGGCGTTCTTGCGCCAGGGTTGCCTGTTGACGCCCGACCCGGATCACAAGGCGGAATGGAATATTGTTGCTCGTGATGGCAAACGCAGCATGATCGCGCTGACGGCGGAAAATGCGCTTGACTATGCTGAAGCTGCGGCCAAGGCGTTTGGCATTGGCGCAGACCGCACTGTCAAATTTGACAAGGCGTTGGCAAAAAAGGACGTCGCCGAGGGCGGGAAACCGAAAAAGGGCGGCAAAGCCGAGGACGAGTAACCCGCATGTCCCGCGCGCTTCTCTTCACCATCCGTCTGCATGACGGGCGTTGGCATGGCGTGCCGGAATGGCCGCCTTCCCCGGCGCGGCTGTTTCAGGCGCTGGTTGCTGGCGCTGCAATCGGGGCCGAGTTGCCGGAATCGGCCTGCGCACTCCTGCGCCTCATCGAATGTCTGCCACCGCCGGTGATTGCTGCGCCAAATATGCGGCAACAGCGGGGCTTTGAGACCTTTGTGCCCAATAATGACCTGGATGCTGTTGGTGGCGATCCCGACCGGGTCAGTGAAATCCGCGTCGGAAAAACCATTCGCCCGCGCCTGTTCGATGCGGCGGTGCCTTTCCTTTATCTATGGGCATTGGACAACGACAGCATCGTGGTTGATCCGGTCTCGCTCTCAACCCTGGCGGAAAGGCTCTACCAGTTTGGGCGCGGGGTTGACATGGCCTTTGCCAAGGCTGAATTGCTGGATCATGATGAATCGCAAAGCCGCCTGGATGCGCATAGCGGTATCATATACCACGCTGGTGGCACGGGTGGCACAGGCTTGCCTTGCCCTTCGTTAGGTTCGCTTGACAGTCTCATCGCGCGGCAAAAGGCACAGGCCAGGCGTTTTTCTCTTCATGGCCAGGGAAAAAAGGCGAAAACCGTCTTCACCCAGCCGCCAAAGCCGTTTTTTGTTCAGGCTATTTATGACGCCCCGCCCAAACACCTTTTGTTTGATCTCGACGGGCCCTATGCCCCGTGGCCGTTGGAGCGCGCCGCTGACCTCGCCGCTCAAATTCGCGATGCGGCGGCAGCACGGTTGTGCGCGGCTCTTCCTGACAAAGCCAGCCAGATCGAGCGCGTTTTCGGCAAGCACCGCGATATGGACGAAGCTGATAAAGCGCAGCGCCTGCAAATCATTCCGCTGCCCTCCATTGGCACCACCTATACTGATCCGCGTATCCGTCGTGTCTTGGTGAAATTGCCGCAGAACATGCCGCTGGCACGCGCCAGTGTGGAA
>DAICZI010000267.1 GCA_027311205.1 Beijerinckiaceae bacterium
GTAATATCCAGATTTCCTTTTGAGGAAGCTGTGTTAAACATGCCTCGTTACGCTGCCGGGGAAGAACGACGGGGCGCGACAAAAACGCTCCAACATCGCATCGCGTAACGCGCTGTCATTGCGAGTGTTGAGCGAAGGATCGGTTCCGAGAAAACACGGAATAGCCGAATGGACAGGATGCCCCAATGGGAGACGTTGAGAGTAATGACACCCAGTGGATGTATCTATAACGTCACGATGTCCTGAGCCCCCGTGTTATGGCCAAAGACTGAAAACGAAATTCATTGCCGGATTTGCCAACCATGACTGAACCACGTGCGGACTTTCCCAAGAACGTCAACATTCACCGGATAAAGGTGTCTGTAGGTTATACGATGATCTGTGGTCGCCACGGCGGGTGGGCCTCACCGTTGCTGCAAACCCAATTGTTTCAGCCTCATGACATCGCGCGCCAGCCTCACCCGGCCTGCATCAGCCTGATCGCCTCGCGCCGCTCGTACAGGTGCAGCAGCACCCGCAGCGCCTGGCCGCGCTGGGACTCCAGGCGTGGATCGCGGGCCTGAATAAGCTTGGCATCATCGCCCGCCACTTCCAGCAAGTGATGATGCACCTCAAGGTCAGCAACGCGATAGGTCGGCAGGCCGGCTTGCCGCGTGCCCAAAATCTCGCCCTCGCCGCGTAGCGCCAGGTCTTCCTCGGCGATGCGGAAGCCGTCCTCGGTCTCGCGCATGATTTTCAGGCGCTTGCGCGCCATTTCGCCAAGCGGGCCGTGATAGAGCAGGACGCAGGAGGAGTGCGCCTGCCCGCGCCCGACCCTTCCGCGCAACTGGTGCAATTGCGCCAGGCCGAAGCGCTCGGCATGTTCGATCACCATGATCGAGGCTTCAGGCACATCGACCCCGACCTCGACCACGATGGTCGCCACCAGAATTTTGATGGTGCCCGCCTGAAACGCCGCCATGGCGGCATCCTTGTCGCGGGCGGGCATCTGGCCATGGATCAGGCCGACATCCGGGCCGAAGATTTTGCCCAAACCGGCATAGCGCTCGGTGGCCGCAGCCAGATCAAGCTCTTCGTTTTCATGAACCAGCGGGCAGATCCAATAGACCCGCGCACCGGTCTTGAGAGCGCGCGCCAGCCCTTCCACCACCTCGCCGAGGCGCTCGTCCGGGATGGCACTGGTCCGAATCGGCGTGCGCCCCGCCGGTTTTTCGCGCAGCAGCGACACGTCCATATCGCCAAAATGGGTCAGCACCAGCGTGCGCGGAATCGGCGTCGCGGTCATGGCCAGCACATCGACCTTGCCGCCCTTGGTGCCGAGCGCCAGGCGCTGCTCGACGCCAAAGCGGTGCTGCTCGTCAACCACCGCCAGCGCGAGATCGTGAAATTCTATCTCGTCCTGAAACAGCGCATGGGTGCCGATGACAAGATCAATACTGCCGTTGGCGAGGTCAGCCAGCAGGCGCGCCCGCCCCGCGCCCTTGTCCCGTCCGGTGAGGCAGGCGAGCCGCAGTCCGGCGGCGTCTGCCATCGGTTTCAGACGGTCGAAGTGCTGGCGGGCCAGAATTTCGGTCGGGGCCATCAGCGCGGCTTGATGTCCCGCCTCGGCAACCAGCGCCATGGCCAGAAAGGCGACAATGGTTTTGCCAGAGCCGACATCGCCCTGCAACAGCCGCATCATGCGGTGGTCGCTCTTCAGATCGGCGGCGATTTCGGCCAGCGCCAGGCTCTGCGCATGGGTCAGCGCATAGGGCAGGGCTTTGATGACGCGGGCAGCGATGAGCCCCTCGCTGATGACGGCGCGGCCCGCCGGGCGCACCTCGGCGCGGCGCACCAGCAGCAAGGCCAGTTGCTGGGCGAGCAATTCATCATAGGCGAGGCGGGTGCGGGCTTTGCCATCCGGCAGCACATCGGCTGCCGTCGCCGGCTTGTGCAAATGGGTCAGCGCCGTCGTGAAATCGGGCCAGTTGCGGCGTGCGAGCAACGCTTCGTCGAGCCATTCCGGCATGGTCTGCGGCACCCGCGCCAGCGCTGCGCGGGCAGCCTTGATGGCGGCGCGGGCAAACAGGCCCTCGGTCAGCGGATAGACCGGCTCGATGGCATCCATGCGGGCCAGCCCGGCCTCGTCCATCACCTGATCGGGATGCACCATCTGGCGATAGCCGTCCCACAGTTCGATCTTGCCGGACACATAGCGAGTCGCGCCCTTGGGCAAAGCTTTTTCGATCCATTCGTGATTGCTGAGAAAAAACACCAGCAGGCAATCGCCGGTGTCATCCTCGACCAGCACCTTGTAGGGCGCGCGCGAGCGGGGCGGGGGAGGCTGGTGTTCGACGACGCGAACCGCCAGAGTCACGACACTGTTGACCACGGCGGCGGCGATGGTTGGCCGGGCGCGCCGGTCAATCACGTCGATGGGCAGGTGAAACAACAGGTCGATGACCCGCACAATACCGCCGCGCGGTTTCGGCAGCCGCAGGTAGTGCCTGGCGGTCTTGGGGCCAATGCCCGGCAGATGCGAGGCTTCGGCAAACAGCGGATCAATCAGCGAAGGGCGCATGGGCTCGGTCGGGTGGCAGGAGACGCGAGCTTGCCGTGCCCTGCAGCCATGTCAAGCCTCGCGCGTTTGGCAAAGCAGAAATCCTCGCCTCCCAAAATCGCGGCCTCAAGGCGCACTGACGACGACGACCTTGCGCGCGCCAAAGCGCCACGGCATGGCGGCCAGCAGCAGGCCCGCCAGAATGAGCGCCATGCCACCCAGCCGATAAAGCCCGAAGGATTCGCCCAAAATCAGCGCCGCGGCTGCAGCGCCGATGACCGGCACCGCCAGCGTCACCGGCGCAATGGTGCTGGCCGGATAGCGCTTCAGCAAATAACCCCAGATGGTGAAGCCACCGAGCGTGGAAATCACCGACATATAAATGACTTCGGCAAAAACCAGCCCGTTAATCGAGGTGATGGCCTGCCAGTCATGGCTGGCACCGTCAAAGATCACCGACAGCACCAGCATGGGCACCAGCGCCGCCAGGCTCATCCAGGCAATCATGCCGAGCGGATCATACGGGCCCGCGCCGCGCATCCAGACATTGCCGATAGCCCAGGCCCCCGCCGCGCCGAGCAGCAGCAGCACCGAGGCCATCGGAATACCAGCTTTGGTGGTCGATACCGCAATCAGGCCGACGCCGGCCAAGGCAATGATTGTCCCGAACCATTGGCGTGGCGCGGGGCGCTCATGCAACACCAGCGCCGCCAGCATAATGGTTAAAAATGCCTGAATCTGGAGCGCCACGGATGACAGGCCCGCCGGAAACCCAAGGTCAAGCGCCAGATACAGGCAGACATATTGGCCAATAAACATGGTCACGGTAATGCCGGCCAGCCGCCACAGCCGGGTGGGCGGGCGCGGCAGCACCAGGCACAAGGCCGCGCCGCCAACATAGCGCAGGCCCACCAGCAGCAGAGCCGGGATATGATCCAGCGCCAGACGGGTGACGACAAAATT
>DAICZI010000268.1 GCA_027311205.1 Beijerinckiaceae bacterium
GGCCTATTTCGGTGGCGCAACCAACAGCCTTGTTGGCGAGGCCGTTCCTGGTGCCGGGCTGGATTACCGCTATCCGTTCTATGCCCGCGTTGGCGCGACGACGCAGATTATCGAACCCATCGCCCAGATCATCGCCCGCCCCAACACACCCTTGACATCAATTCTTCCCAATGAGGATTCGCAGAGTCTGGTGTTCGATGACAGTTCCTTGTTTGAATGGTCGAAGTTCTCGGGCTACGACCGCTTTGAAACCGGGGTGCGGGCCAATGTCGGTGGCCAGTATACGGTTGATTTCGACGGTGGCGGCTATGCCAATGCCATGGCCGGACGCTCGTTCCAGATCGCGGGCCAAAATGCCTATGCGACGCTGGATGCCGCCAATGTCGGCCTTGGTTCGGGACTCGATCAGTCGGCCTCCGATTATGTCACACGGCTGACGCTGGCTCCCAACGCCCATCTGGCGCTGATTGCCAAAGCGCGGATCAACCCGCAGAATTTCGGCGTCAACCGCTTTGATTTTTCTGCCAATACGCGCTTTGGCGGCCTTTCCGCCGATGTGCTTTATGCGCGCTATATGGCGCAGCCAGCGCTGGGTTATGCCTACCGGCGCGAAGGCCTCGCAACCTCGGCAAAATACCACTTTGACAAGCATTATTTTGTGGATGGTCAGGTGGTGTTCGATCTCAGCCGCTATCTTTACAACGGCGCGCTGGTGAAAGTTTCGCGCTTTGCGGTGTCGACCGCCGGTGTCGGGGTCGGCTTCACCAATGATTGCGCCACATTTGGCGTGAATTACACCTCAACCTATGCCGATCCGACGTCATCGTCGCGCACGCGCAACCAGACCGTGATGGTTCAGTTGGAATTGCGCTCGCTCGGTGACACCACCGTGCACCAGAGTTTGGGCACCAACCAGGTCAATGCCGCCTATTGAGCGCCACCACCCTCCTTTCCGATGAGGCAAGACATGCGTCCCCGTTTGAAAATTATCCCCGCAGCATTCATGCTGGCTTTGCCGCTCATCATGGGCACACCGAAGCTGGCTGACGCCCAGCAACTGATCGCCCAGGTCGATGGCAAACCCATTACCTCGCTTGACGTCTCGCAGCGTGAGCGATTCCTGAGGGTGATCCACCGGCCAGCTTCCGCCAAGGACGCGTTTGAATCGCTGGTCGCCGATGCGCTGAAGCAGCAGGACATGAAGATTTATGGTGTCAACCCGGCACCGGGCGACATTCAAACCGCGATCCAGCAAACGGCAGCGGATGCCCACATGACACCACCGCAACTGGCCGTCGCCGTGCAGCGCGCGGGCCTGTCCCAAGCCGATCTCGAAAGCCACTGGAAGGCCAAAGCGGGCTTCTATTTGATTGTCGGCTCGCAAAATCGGATGGTTGAGCCAACCGATGCTGCCATCAATGCCGAACTCGCCGCCGAAGGCCCCAAGGCCGCAGCCGTCGTTTATACGTTGCAGCAGGTGACCTTCACTTTGCCAATTCCCCTGACGGTTGCGGGCCTGAATGCCGTCGCGCACCGCGCCACCGCCTTTCGTGCGAGCTTTTCCTCCTGCGACACCGGCATTGCGCGGGCGCGTTCCATGCCGGGGGTGATCGTCAAGCAGCCAATAAAGCGCAATTCCGCGGATTTGGGTTCCCAGGCGCTGCAGTTGCTGCAAAAAACGCCGCTGGGCCACATGACACCGATCAGCCGGGATCCCACGGGGCTGAGCATGTATGCCGTTTGCAGCCGCGTGGCTTCCAACGACAAGGACGCCGCCCGCAATGCAGTGATTGCCAAGCTGCAGGCTGAAAATCTGAAGCCCGCCCTCGCGGCGGCCTATGCCAAGCTGCGGGCACGCGCCGTGATCCAGCGTCGGTGAGCATGGATGGTGCACACGATCCACGCCGACCGCTGGCGCTGAGCATCGGTGATCCGGCGGGCATTGGCCCGGAATTGGCGCTCAAGGCGTGGTTGTTGCGCAAGGCGCTGCCGCAGAGTTTCCTTGTGCTGGCTGACCCGGCACAACTGCGGGCGCTTGCCGCCGATCTTGGATGGAATGTGCCGATCGAAGAGACGGCACCGGCAGGGGCCGCAGCGGTCTTTGCACGTGCTTTGCCCGTGGTGCCCTTGCAGCACCGCTTCGATGGCACCAGCGCCGATGCTGCCGGGGTGATTGAAGCCATAGAACGCGCGGTGGAACTCGTTCATCAGGGCGAAGCTTCTGGCGTCGTGACCAATCCCATTGCCAAAGACCGGCTTTACGCCCACGGCTTTGCCTTTCCCGGCCATACCGAATTTTTGGGCGATCTTGCCAACAAAGGCTGGCCCGGCGCACATCAGCCGGTGATGCTGATCTGGTCGCCGACCCTCGCGGTGGTGCCCCTGACCATTCACGTGCCCCTCAAGGAGGTGCCAAGGCTGCTGTCCCAGGACTTGATCGTCAAAACGGCGCGGATTGTGGCGCGCGATCTCAAGGCGCGTTTTGGCATCGTCCGGCCGCGTCTGGCGATCAGCGGCCTCAATCCCCATGCAGGCGAGGGCGGCAGCATGGGCCGCGAGGAAATCGAAACCATCATCCCGTCCATCGCGCACTTGCGGGCGGAGGGGCTTGATGTGCGCGGCCCGCTGCCTGCCGACACCATGTTTCACGCCGCAGCGCGGGCGCGCTATGATGTGGCGCTGTGCATGTATCATGACCAGGCGCTCATCCCGGTCAAGACCCTTGCCTTTGATGAGGGGGTCAATGTCACGCTCGGCCTGCCCTTTGTGCGCACCTCGCCCGATCACGGCACGGCGTTTGATATTGCGGGCAAGGGCATCGCCAACCCTGCGAGCCTGATGGCGGCTCTGGCGCTGGCGGCGCGGCTGGCACCATGAGGGACGGCGATGGATTGGCACCGCTGCGCGATGTGGTGGCACGCTTCGAGATTGCGCCCAAAAAGGCCCTCGGCCAGAATTTCCTGTTTGATCTCAATCTCACCCGCAAAATCGCCCGCGCTGCTGGACGTCTCGATGATTGCGACGTGGTGGAAGTCGGCCCTGGCCCCGGCGGGCTGACGCGGGCGCTGCTGGCGGAGGGCGCGCGGCATGTTTTCGCCATCGAACGCGACGCGCGCTGCATCGCCGCATTGGAAGAGATTGGCGCGCATTATCCCGGCCGCCTCAGCATCCTCAACGCCGATGCGCTGGAGATTGACCCCAATGCCTTGGGCGATGGCGTGCAACCACTGAAAATAGTCGCCAATTTGCCCTATAATATCGGCACGGCGCTGCTGACGCGCTGGCTTGAAGCTGAGCCCTGGCCACCGCGCTATGCAACCATGATCCTGATGTTTCAGCGGGAAGTGGCCCTGCGCCTGGTGGCGACGCCTCACCAGCGGGCTGATTATGGCCGCCTCGCCGTGCTCGCCAACTGGCGCTGCACGACGCAATTGCTGTTTGATGTCGCGCCCTCAGCCTTCACGCCGCCCCCCAAGGTCACCTCCAGCGTCG
>DAICZI010000269.1 GCA_027311205.1 Beijerinckiaceae bacterium
AGGCTCGCTAAATAAATACCACAGGGGAAACGCATGTCAGCATATGACAAGGGACTGCCAAAAAATGCCGCCAATTTCCAGCCGCTGACTCCTCTGGGGTTTCTGGAGCGGGCGGCGATGACATTTCCTGACCGCGTTGCCATTGTCCATGGCGCGCTGCGGCGCAATTACGCCAGCTTTTATGCACGCTCGCGGCGTTTGGCCTCAGCTTTGGCGCGCCACGGCATCGGGCGCGGGCATACCGTGAGTGTCATGCTTGCCAACACCCCCGCCATGCTTGAGTGTCATTATGGCGTGCCGATGGTTGGCGCCGTGCTTAATACCCTGAACACAAGGCTCGATGCCGCGATCATCGCCTTCACGCTCGATCATGCCGAGACCAAAGTGCTGATCATTGACAAGGAATTTTCCGGCGTGATGCGCGCCGCGCTGGCGCTGTGCAAGGTCAAGCCGCTGGTGATCGATTATGATGATCCCGAATATGCCGGGCCAGGAGAGTCGATCGGCAGTGTCGAATATGAGGCCTTCATCGCCGATGGCGACCCCAATTTCAACTGGGTGCCACCGCGCGACGAGTGGGATGCGATCACGCTGAATTACACGTCCGGCACCACCGGCGATCCCAAAGGCGTGGTCTACCACCATCGCGGCGCGCATTTGCTGGCGCTGGCCAATGTCGTGACGGGCGACCTTGGCCGCGCGCCGGTATATCTGTGGACGCTGCCGATGTTCCACTGCAACGGCTGGTGCTTTACCTGGACGGTGAGCGTGGTCGCCGGCACGCACGTGTGCCTGCGCCAGGTGCGGGCGGGCGCAATTTTTGAACTCATTGCCGCGCATGGCGTCACCCATATGTGCGGCGCGCCGATCGTCATGTCCACGCTGCTGAACGCGCCGGAAGCTGAAAAGCGACCCTTGCCACATCAGGTCGCCTTTTTCACCGCCGCAGCCCCGCCGCCCGAGGCCGTGCTGGGCGCGATGAAGGTCGCCGGTTTTGAAGTCACGCACCTTTATGGCCTGACCGAATCCTACGGCCCCGCCGTGGTCAATGAATGGAACACCGACTGGGACAAGCTTGATGCTGCCGGGCAGGCTGCCAAGAAATCACGCCAGGGCGTGCGCTATCCAGTGCTCGAAGGCCTTGATGTGATCGACCCCGAAACCATGCACCCGATGCCCGCCGATGGCGAAAGCCTGGGCGAGGTGATGATGCGTGGCAATGTGGTGATGAAAGGCTATTTCAAAAACGAACCTGCAACCCTGCAAGCCTTTGCGGGCGGATGGTTTCATACCGGTGATTTGGGCGTGCGCCATCCTGATGGCTATATCCAGATCAAGGATCGCTCGAAAGACATCATCATTTCGGGAGGCGAGAATATCTCTTCGATCGAGGTCGAAGACGCGCTCTACAAGCATCCCGATGTCGCCGCCGCCGCCGTGGTGGCCCGGCCCGACGCCAAATGGGGCGAGACGCCCTGCGCCTTCATCGAGTTGAGGCCTGGAGCCAAGGCGGACGCGGCGGAGCTTACGGCATGGTGCCGCCAGCACCTCGCCGCCTTCAAGGTGCCACGCAGCTTTGTCTTCGAGGCCTTGCCCAAGACCTCTACCGGCAAAATTCAGAAATATGTGCTGCGCACCCGCGCCAAGGCGCTGTAACTCCGGGCATGGCACTTTACGCCTTGGCGAAGGGCAAAGCGACAAACGATCAACGAGCTGCTATAAGCTCCAGGGTTGCCTGGTTACGCTGGCAATGACGGTAGATTGCCCACTTTTCTTGGGGAATTTACTTCAGATCTTGGGGAATTTACTTCAGAAGCACGTAAATATGCACTTTCAGTGCAGGATCGGCGTCGTCTTTGGCGGTATCGAGATATTCCTCAATGAATTTGTTGCGGGTATCAAGGCCGCGATCATCAAGCCATGCGGTGAGTTCCTCATAGGTGTCGTCGATGTCCTGATAGGCCCCATCGTGCGAAAACCGCACCGCTTTGCCCGCTGGCGTGCTGCCGGCCAAAATACCATCCGGCAATTTCACGCCAGCCGGAACCGGGGCACCCAAGGGCAGCATGGCGTCATAGGTATAGCCATCGTCTGACGTTTCGAGGAACACCATTTGTGCCGGGCCGGCAGCAGCCAAACCCAAGGCTTGCGCAGCCGTTTTGACCTTGGCAATCACGTTCTGAATGGCTTGCAAGCCACCATCCCAACGGCCCTTGCCATGCACATAGAGCGCCGGGCGGGCCACCAGCAGCATTTGTTTGGCCGAGGCATCCGCCTTGTCTGGCGTGAAATTATCGGGCTTGACCTGGGGCCTGTCGGGGGTCGATGTCGGCGCGGGGGCGGTGGCTTGCGCACCAGCCTCCAACGGCATGAGGCTCATATACAAAACCGCACCGAGGCCGAGGCCAGCGCTGGCCCAGCGTCTCAGATAGTGGTCGCTCACCCAGCCTTGGCTTGAGGCCATATTTCATAACCCGTACGATGTGGGCAAAAATGCCATTTCGGTCTATATCTGCGGGCTGAACTTCCCCGGGACAATGCCATCTTATCCCAATGCCACAAGGTCGCCATGCGTCAAATCAATCCGCGCGCCCATTATCTTCGCATGAATGGTATTGGCAATGCCATTCTTGTCCTCGATCAACGCGGGCTCGAGACCCACTTCACTGCCAACATGGCGCGCGCGCTGCACCGTCGGCCTGATCTGGCCTTTGATCAATTGATGATCATGGCGCCGCCACGCAGCCCTGGCACCGCCGCCTTCGTCGAGATTTTCAACAACGACGGCTCGCGCTCAGCCTCTTGCGGCAATGGCACGCGCTGCGTTGCCTATGCCTTGCTCCGCGGGCAGAGCCAGAGCCAGGTTGCTGTCGAAACAGCCGCGGGCGTGCTGCAATGCTGGCGCGAGGCTGAAACCCGCTTTCGTGTTGATATGGGTACGCCGCGTTTTGGCTGGCAGGAGATTCCGCTCAGCCACGCCGTAGCCGACACCGCATCTGTGCGCTTGCCAGGCTTCGACCAGCTTCCACCCGCCGCCCTGCTCAGCATGGGTAATCCCCATGCGGTGTTTTTTGTCGATGTCGCCCTGCAGGCCCGCCTGCCGGAATGGGGCGCAAGCCTTGAGCACCATCCGCTGTTTCCCGAGCGCGCCAACATTTCCTTTGCCGTGGTTGAAGCGCCAGACCGCATCCGCCTGCGGGTATGGGAGCGCGGCGCGGGCCTGACGCTGGCCTGCGGGTCAGCAGCCTGCGCCACAATGGTCGCCGCCGCACGCGCCGGCCACACCGGCCCCGCCGCCGCCATTCATCTGCCCGGCGGCGTGCTTGATATGGCATGGCGGCCTGACGACGGCCATGTCCTGATGGCAGGTGCCGTTGAGCTTGAGCATGAAGGCACACTCGATCTCGAGGCTTTTGCAGGTGCACCTGCATGAGTGTCAGTGCCGACAGCGTCGAGGTCGTTACCTTTGGTTGCCGCCTCAATGA
>DAICZI010000026.1 GCA_027311205.1 Beijerinckiaceae bacterium
GTATCATGATGAGCACGACGACATAGGCATAGTAGGAAGCAAGGCCTAGACGTGGTGGAAATATAAACGTGCCAGCGACCAGCAATCCAACAAATCCAGCAAGAACAACCCAGCCTTGCCAACAAGTCGGCAGACCCCAACCCCAACCATAGCGCTTGGCGGGAAACCAATAGCGTCGTTCAGGTTGCATGTCGCGCCTCCTGGATCAACAAACCTTACAGCTAAACTCCAAATCGGTCGACATCATGATCACGTGAGGCGCGCGCCCTTCGGCCCGTCTGCGCCAAAATCGCGCCTCATGACCCGTCGTCCGCTGTCCCCTTCGTGCCCGCCTTGCGTTGCTGCGCCTTGCGGGCAGCGTTGAGGCGTGCGGTTTCGGCTTTGACTTCGGCGGGTGTCAGCAAGCTTGAGGCCGGCTGCAGTCTGGGCGCCTGCAGCGGGATATAGGATTGCGAATTGGCGGGCGGCCGCGTCTTGACGACAAAGCCAGACATTTTCGGGGCATCCGTGGCAAACCCACCGAATTTCATCACGGATTTCAACGGGCTGTCTGTGCTGGCTGCGCTCGGTGGTGATTGATCGGCGCAGCCGGTCAGGCCGCAGAGAGCCGCGCCAAGAGCAATTATTGTTGCGCCCGCGCGCCAAGTGTCGAGTTTCTGTCGCATGTCTGTGCCCTTTGTCAGGTCTTGTAAGCATCGTTGAACCGATATGCAAAGTTGTGCAATTTTCTTTTAATGGTGGTATGCCTGAACGCAGAACAAGGATGGGTAACTGGACGCGCATCGGGCGCGCGGTGTCCAAAACCTGAGATATTGACGAGGAAACCCATGCGCAAGTCGAGAGTGGCACCGGAGGGCTCGCGCCGCGCCAGCAGAAGCGCCGGGCGAGCGTTAAAGAAGAGCAATGTGCGGCGTTCCGCCGTGGTCATACCAGAACCGGCGTTGGAACCATTGCCGGTTGTTAAATCTGTTCGCCCGCCCGCCAGACAGCGCAAGGTGCCTGCGCCGCAAGCTGCCACAGCTCCCGCGACCTTGGCCCCTTCGGTCGCCGCCACACCACCCAGACCCGATGGCGTAGATTTTGAAATCCTGTCCAGCAATCTCGCCGCCATTGTCGAGAAGGGCACAAATGTAGCAATGGCGTTGATGAAACCTGCCATGGACAAAGGCGAGGTGCAGGTATCGGTGCCAGAATCGGTCGCCGACGCCGTGAAAACCCTCGGCAAAGTTGCCGAGCATTGGCTCCGCGACCCCTCCCGCAGCATGGAGGCGCAGACGCGCTTTACGAGCCAGATTTTCGAGCTCTGGGGCCAGACCTTGCGTCGCATGGCAGGAGAGGATGCGCCTGCAGTGGTCAATCCAGAGCCAGGCGACAAGCGTTTCAATGAGCCCTGGTGGCGGCAGATGCCGTTTGTCGATTTCCAGTCGCAAGCCTATCAAATCGCCAACCGCTGGGCCAACGACATGGCGCGCGAGGCGGATATCGATCCCCTCACCCGCGAGAAGGCGCAATTTTATCTGCGGCAGATTTCGGCGGCGGTGTCGCCATCCAATTTCATTGCCACCAACCCCAGACTGTTGACTGAAACTATCCGCCAGAATGCGAGCAATCTGGTCCGCGGCATGGACATACTTGCCGAAGACATTGCCGCCGGCGAGGGCCAGCTCAAGTTGCGCCAGAGCGACAGCCGCGCCTTCGAGCTTGGCGTCAACATGGCGACAACACCCGGCAAGGTCGTGTTCCGCAATGACCTGATCGAGCTCATTCAATATGCGCCTTCAACGCCGAACGTGCTGAAGCGGCCTTTGTTGATTATCCCGCCGTGGATCAACAAGTATTACATTCTTGATCTCAACCCGGACAAGAGTTTCATAGCCTGGGTGCGCGATCAGGGGGTGAGCGTGTTTGTGGTGTCGTGGGTCAATCCCGATGAGCGCCATGCTGCCAAGAGCTTTGCTGAATACATGCACGAGGGCTTGTTCGCCGCCTGCGATACGGTCACCAAAATCACCGGCGAGCGCCAGATCAACACCATCGGCTATTGCGTTGGGGGCACCTTGCTGGCCGTGGCACTGGCCTATGAGGCGCAGCGCGGCCCCAGGCGCATCGCCAGCGCCACGCTGTTCACCACGCAGGTTGATTTCTCCGATCCGGGTGATTTGAAGGTTTTTTCCGACGAAGCCCAAATCGCCGCGACCGAGGCCGAAATGGCCAAGAAGGGCTATCTCGATGGCGCGAAAATGGCCAATGCCTTCAATATGTTGCGCCCGGAGGACCTGATCTGGTCCTATGTCGTTGGCAATTACATGAAGGGCGAGGCCCCCAAGCCATTTGATTTGCTGACGTGGAATTCCGACTCGACGCGCATGACCGCAGCCAACCATTCGTTTTATTTGCGTAATTGCTACCTCCACAACAATCTCACCAAGGGCGAGATGGTGGTGGATGGCGTCAAGCTCGATCTCGGCAAGGTGACGGTGCCGGTCTATAATCTCGCTGCGCGCGAGGATCACATCGCGCCTGCCGCATCGGTGTTTCGCGGCGCGCAGTTTTTTGGCGGCCCGATGCGCTATGTGCTGGCCGGATCAGGCCATATAGCTGGAGTGATCAACCCGCCCGCCAAGGTTAAATACCAATATTGGGTGGGCTCACGGCCCAAGGGCGAACTCAAGGCCTGGCTGACCAAGGCAACCGAGCATCCAGGAAGCTGGTGGCCTGATTGGATCAATTGGCTGAAACAGCAGGACAGCGCGGAAGTGCCCGCGCGCGAGGTCGGCGGCGGCGTCATCAAGCCGCTCGGCGACGCGCCAGGCACTTATGTGCGTGTGAAGGCTTGATGGTGCGGGGGCAGGACATCCTGCGGGATGAAATTTGGGGCATAATGTGAAAGAACTACCAGAACAACTTGGCCTGCGCGCCATGGGTCAGGCCCTTGCGCGCGGCGATCTCAGCGCCAGCGAACTGACCGAGCGAGCCTTTGCCGCCATTGCGGCCTGCCCGGATCGGGCGATCTTCATCAAGCTGACGACAGACCGGGCGCGGCGCGAGGCGGCGGCCAGCGATGCGCGCCGGGCAAAAGGCGCGACGCTGGGGCCGCTTGATGGCTTGCCGATTGCCCACAAGGCCCTGATCGACCTGGCTGGCGAAGTCACCAGCGCTGCCTCGGACCTGCTGGCGCGCACCGCCGCACCTGCCAGTGCGGATGCCGATGTTGCGGCGGCCCTCAGGGCGGCGGGCATGGTGACGCTCGGCCATCTCAACATGACAGAGCTGGCGTTTTCGGCGCTGGGGCTCAACCCTCATTTCGGCACGCCGCATAATCCGCACAGTTCCGACGGCCCGCGTGTACCTGGCGGCTCCTCGTCGGGCAGCGGTGTGGCGGTGGCGCGCAGGCTGCTGCCAGCGGCAACAGGTTCAGATACCGGCGGCTCGATCCGCACACCAGCGGCTTTCAATGGCGTTTGCGGCTTCAAGGGTTCCTCCACCCGTTACAGCATGGCCGGGGTATTCCCGCTGGCTCCAACTCTGGACACGCTGGGTCCACTCGCCCGCTCGATGGAAGATATTGCGCTCATTGATGCCGCGATGCGCGGGCCATCGGTGCCACCTGTCAAAGCCATGTCGGTGCGGGGGCAGAAAATCATCGCGCCCACCAATATCGTGCTGGATCAGCTTGAGCCCGCCGTGGCGCGGCTGTTTGATGAGGCTTTGGGGCAGCTGGAGCGGGCAGGGGTTCTGGTGGAGCGCCGTGCCATGCCGGAACTCGACGAGGTGATGGCAACCTATCATCAGACCGGGCAAATCAACAATGTCGAGGCGTTGGCCTTTCACCGCCCGCTGTTGGCCCGTGCCAGACCGGGCGAGATTGACCGACGCGTTGTGGCCCGGCTGCAAGGGGCCAGCCAAAGCCTCGCGATCGATTATCTCACAACACTGGCGGCGCGAAAGCGCATGGTGGCGGCCGCCAGGGCTGAATGGGGCGCGTGCCTGGTCGCCATGCCAACCTTGCCGCATGTCGCCCCGCTGATTGCGCCGCTGGAAGCAGATGATGCCCTCTTCACAAGCGTCAATATCTTGACGCTGCGCAATCCCATGCTCGGCAATTTCCTCGATGTCTGCGGCCTGTCGCTGCCGATGGGCTGCGATGAAAAAGGCCTGCCCGCCGGCTTCATGCTCTGCGCCGCCTCGGGCCAGGATGATCACCTCCTGGCAGCAGGCTTTGAGATAGCGGAGCTTGTAGCCGCTTAGCGTGGCGCTTCAAGCGCCGACAATTTCTTCCATCAGCACGCAGGAGCGGGCCGGCACCCGCAAATTCCCGGTGTCGAACGCTTCAGCCGAAGCGGTTGCGAGCGCCATCTGCCAGCGGGCGTTCTCGCGCGGCGGTGGCAGGGCATAGACCATAGCGCTTGCGCCACCATTGATGATAACTGCCACCCTGTCGCCATGCGGCCCGGCACACGCTGGCGGTACATAAAGGCAGAGCAGGAAGCTGTGTTGGCTTTGGTCCTGCCAATCCGCCGTCTCCAGCGGCAAGCCGTCAGGCCGCAGCCACAAGGCGTCAGGCATCGAGCCTTCGCCATCGAGAAACCGGTCGTCATGCAGCGCAGGGTGGGCGGCGCGCAGCGCAACGAGCCTGGCGACGAATTCCGTCAGGCCGCCATCGCTTTGCGACCAGTCCAGCGGGAAAGCCTGCGCATAGCCATTATTGTTGCCACTTTGGCTGTGGCCGCGCTCCGAACCCATGGACAGCATCGGCGTGCCGCGCGCGATCATCAGGCAAAACAGCAAGTTGCGTTGATCCTGCCATCGCGCCGCGATGATCGCCGCATCATCGGTGGGCCCCTCGATGCCATGGTTCCACGAATGATTGTCACCCGTGCCATCGCGGTTGTTCTCGCCATTGGCAAGATTATGGCGCTGCCTGAAGCTCACCAGGTCAGCCAGCGTGAAACCATCATGCGCGGTCACAAAATTGATGCTGCCGGAGGGGCGAGAGAATTTATGCCCCGATGCGGTGAGCGCAAAGGCAAGCGAGCCCATGCTGCCGGTTCCCTGCCAGAAGCGCCGCAGTTCATCCCGGAACGTGTCATTCCATTCGGCAAAAGGCGCACCAAACTGGCCGAGCCTGTAGCCGTGTGGCCCGACATCCCACGGCTCGACAATGAGTTTCAACTCCCGCAATGCCGGGTCTTGCTTCAAGGCACCAAGCAGAGGCGCGTTCGGGTCAAATCCGGCATCCGTGCGCCCCATCACCGGCGCAAGATCGAAGCGAAAGCCATCAAAACCGATATGCGCCCAATGACGCAAGGCATCCATCACGAGGCGCACGACGGCATGGCGATCACAGGCCAAAGTATGCCCGCAGCCGGTATCATTGACGTAAAGCGCTGGATTATCAGGACGCAGCCGGTAATACAGCGCATTGTCCAGCCCACGCAGGCTCAGGGTCGGGCCAAGTTCATCGCTCTCGCCGGTGTGGTTGAACACGACGTCGAGCACGACCTCGATGCCAGCTTCGTGCAAAGTCTCCAGAGTGTCGCGAATTTCGGCAAGGCCACCGGGCGCGAGGCGCGGATCGGGCGCCATGAAACATACCGGATTATAGCCCCAGTGATTGCGCAACCCCAGCAGGCCTAAATGCCGCTCATCAATCCAGGCGGCGAGCGGCATGGCCTCCAGCGTGGTAATGCCAAGCCGGGTCAGATGGCTGATGATCGCCGGGTGGGCGAGCGCCCCAAAGGTGCCGCGCAGGTGTGGTGGTATATCGGGATGCAACGCGCTCAGCGCCGCAATGCCCGCCTCATAAATCACGGTTCGCGCCCGCGAAATACGAGGTCTGGGGTGGCGCATGGCCGGCAAAGGCGCCGTGACAAGGACTTTGGGCATAAAGGGTGCGCTGTCGGGCGCCTCCAGCGCCGTGACACCGCCCTGCATCGCCGGATGCAGCGTAAAGGGCCGATCCAGCATCGTGGCAAAAGGATCAATGAGCAGCTTGTTCACATTGAATTTGAGGCCCCTGGCCGGATCAAAAGCCCCCGCGGCGCGCAAGCCATAAACCGCCCCGGCCTTGATATTGCTGATATGGCCATGAAACACATCGCCGCTGCGCCACGGCAGTTTAAGCCGGGCGATTTCGTGGGTGCCCGCAGCATCGAAAAGGCAGAAAAACACAGCATCGGCTGCGTGCGACGCCACCGCGACATTGACGCCATCGTCCTTGAGCGCCACGCCCAGCGGTTCGGGCGCGCCCTCACCAACACACCAGTTCATGTAATGACCGACGGCGCATCTCGGCCTGTCAGCCGGGTAATCTGGGCGATGGCCTCCGCCGCAGCGGCAAGATCGGCCAGCGCAGCATGATTATCAAGATCAAGCAGCGCCGGGCCAGCCTCGACATGCTCAAGATAGACGCGCAAGGTTGCGCCCGCCGTGCCGGTGCCCGACAGGCGGAAGACGACGCGACCGCCGCCCTCAAACATCACCCGCACTCCCTGATGCGCCGAGACCGAGCCATCAATCGGATCACGATAGGCAAAATCATCCGCCCCGCTCACCACGAGCGGCCCATGCCTGTACCCCTTGAGCGAACCCAGGCGCTCGCGCAGGCCGAGCATCAGCCTGTCAGCCGCCGCACTTTCAACTTCCTCATAATCATGTCGCGCATAATAATTACGGCCAAATTCGCGCCAATGCGCCTTGACGATGTCAGCAACGCTCTCGCGGCGTACGGCCAGAATGTTCAGCCAAAGCAGAACCGCCCAGAGGCCGTCTTTTTCGCGGACATGGTCGGAGCCGGTGCCAGCGCTCTCCTCGCCGCAAATGGTGACTTTGCCCGCATCAAGCAGATTGCCGAAGAATTTCCACCCTGTCGGCGTCTCGAACATCGCCAGTCCGCGCTTTTCAGCCACCCGGTCAGCAGCAGCCGAGGTTGGCATCGAGCGGGCAATGCCGGCTAGGCCCCCCTTGTAGGCCGGCGCAAGCCGGGCGTTGGCGGCGAGCACAGCCAGGCTATCGGATGGCGTGACAAACAACCCGCGTCCGATGATCAGATTGCGGTCGCCATCGCCATCCGAAGCCGCGCAGAGATCAGGCGCGGCATCCGACATGGCCAGATCATAAAGATCATGGCAATTCACCGGATTGGGGTCGGGATGATGGCCGCCAAAATCGCTAAGCGGCACACCATTGACAACCGAGCCTGGCGCAGCGCCCAGCAGCCCCTCGAAAATCCGCAGCGCATAAGGCCCCGTGACCGCCGAGAGCGCATCAAAGCGCAGGGTAAAGCCCGAGGCAAACAGGGCGCGGATCGCATCAAAATCAAACAAGGTCTGCATCAGCGCCTGATAGGCCTCGACACTGTCCGTGACTTCAAGCGTGAAGCCCTCGAACGCAGTGATGCCAATCTTGTCGAGATCAATCGGGCCGAGATCGGCTATGGCATAGGTTGTCAGCTTCTGCGTCTCGGCAAAGATCGCGTCAGTGAGGCTTTCGGGCGCTGGGCCACCATTGGCGGCGTTGAATTTGATGCCGAAATCGCCCTGCGGCCCGCCGGGATTGTGGCTGGCTGAAAGAATGATGCCGCCCAGCGTCTTACGTTGCCGGATCAGGTTGGAAGCAGCGGGGGTCGATAATATCCCGCTTTGCCCGACAATCACCCGCCCAAAACCATTGGCGGCGGCCATGCGGATGACGATGTCGCTGGCCTCGCGGTTGAAATAGCGGCCATCGCCACCCAGCACCAGCGTCGAACCAACGCGCTCTGGCAGCGCGTTAAAAATCGACTGGATGAAATTTTCAAGATAATGCGGTGCCTGGAACTGCGGCACTTTCTTGCGCAGGCCAGAGGTGCCTGGCTTTTGCCCAGCAATCGGCTGCGTTTCGATGAGATTGATTTTCACGACGCCAAGCTCCGTTTCAGGCGGAAATGAGTTGATGATACAGCGCCGCATAATGGCGGGCTGGCTGATCCCACGAAAAATCGGCGCTCATGCCATTGGCCTGCATTTTGCGCCAGGTTTTCGGCTCGCCAAACAGCGTCAGCGTCCGGCGCAGAGCTGCAGCGAGGGCCTCGCGCGTCACGGGGTAAAAGCAGATGCCCGTCGCCACCCCGGCTTGCAGAGCTGCGGCATTGGCGTCGATCACCGTATCAGCCAGACCACCGACATGCGCCACCACCGGAATGGCGCCATAGCGCAGCGCGGCCAGTTGCGTCAGCCCGCATGGTTCAAACCGTGACGGCACAAGGAACGCGTCTGACCCACCCTGGATCATATGGGCCAGTGGTTCGTCATAGGCGAACGAGCAGGCGAAGCGCTGCGGTGCGGCAGCGGCCAACCTGGCAAACCCTTGCTGAATCACCGGATCGCCGGAACCAAGCAATGCCAATTGCAAGGGGCTTCCAGCAAATTCTCCCAACACGTCGAGCAGCAGATCGAGGCCCTTTTGCTCGGAGAGTCGCGACACCACGCCGAGCAACAACGCCTGCGGATCGAGCTTCAACCCCAGACGCTGCTGAAGCGCCAGCTTGTTTTGAGCGCGCGCCCGCGCGGTGATGGCCCGCTTGTAGCGTGTAAACAGATGCACATCGGCTTCAGGGTTCCAGGCTTCGCGATCTAGGCCGTTGAGAATGCCGTGCAGCGATCCAGCGCGCTGGCGCAGCAAGCCATCAAGCCCCATGCCAGCCTCTGGCCCAAGGATTTCCAGCGCATAGGTTGGGGATACCGTGGCGATGGCATCACTCAGCGCCAGCGCGCCTTTGAGAAACCCGATGCCCCCAAAATATTCAACTCCTTGCAGCGTGAAGGCTTCAACCGGCAGACGCAATTTTGCCAGAAGCGAAGCCTCAAACCTCCCCTGAAACGCCAGATTATGAATGGTGATCAGCGTCTTCGGGCGTGGCTCCGGGCCGTAATGGAGATAAACCGGCGCGAGACCCGCTTGCCAATCATGGGCATGGACAATGTCCGGCTGAAATTTTGCATCAAGTCCGCGCCCGATCTCGGCTGCGACAAACCCCAGGGCCGCAAAACGCTGCGCATTATCCGGCCAATCGAGGCCATTTGGCCCCAGATAGGGGTTGCCCTTGCGCTGATAGAGATGCGCGGCCTCAATGACAAAAAGCTCAAGCGCACCCGCTCTGGCCCGCCACAATCGGGCCGGGCCGCCAAATAAATCATCAAAATCATGCACACGGCGGCGACCCTTGATCGCCTCCATCACAGCCGGATAACCCGGAATCAAGGTCACCACCTCATGCCCCAGGTCTGCCAGCGCCAGCGGCAGTGCGCCGGCCACATCGGCCAGCCCGCCGGTCTTGATCAGCGGAAACAGCTCGGACGTCACCGAAAGAATTTTGAGACCTGCCATCAGCCCAGCCTGTCAATCATGGGCTGGGTAATGAGGCAAATGCCGTTCTCGGAGCGGCGAAACCGGCGTTCATCCTCCTCCGGATCCTCGCCCACCACCAACCCGTCGGGAATGGTCACACCGCGATCAATGACGCAATTCTTGAGCCGCGCATGGCGGTTGACCGTGACATAAGGCAAAATCACCGCATGATCGACCGATGCATAGGAATGCACATGCACGCCGGTGAACAGGAGCGAGCGGTGAACGTGCGAACCCGACACGATGCAGCCGCCCGAGACCAGCGAGGCGGTGGCCATCCCGCGCCGCTCGATGGAATCATGCACGAATTTGGCCGGCGGCGTGATTTCGCCAAAAGTCCAGATCGGCCAGTTGCGATCATAAAGATCAAGCTCCGGAACGACATCGGTAAGGTCGATGTTGGCAGCCCAATAGGCATCTACCGTGCCGACATCGCGCCAGTAAGCGCCGCTTTCCAGTTTCGAGCGCACGCAGCTTTGCGAGAAATGATGCGCCACAGCTTTGCCGTGCTTGACGATATGGGGAATAATATCCTTGCCAAAGTCCCGGCTTGAGTTGGGGTCAGCAAAATCACGGCGCAACTGGTCGATCAGGAATTTTGTCTCAAAAATGTAAATGCCCATGCTCGCCAGCGCGCTGTCGGGCTTGCCCGGCATGGCGGGCGGATCTTCGGGTTTTTCCAGAAACGACAAGATGTTGTCGTGAGCATCGATATGCATGACGCCAAAGCCCGAAGCCTCCAGACGCGGCACCTCAAGGCAGCCAATCGTGACATCCGCCCCTGATGCCACATGCTGCTGCAGCATCACCTCATAGTCCATCTTGTAAATATGATCGCCCGCCAGAATGATCATATACTTCGGATCATAATCATCGATAATATCAATGTTCTGGTACACCGCATCCGCCGTGCCCATATACCATGCGGTTTCCGAGACACGCTGGCTGGCAGGCAAAATATCGAAAGTTTCATTGCGCTCTGGCCGGAAGAAGTTCCAGCCGCGCTGCAAATGTCGAATGAGACTGTGGGCCTTGTATTGGGTCGCGACAGAGATACGGCGCACGCCGGAGTTCAGGGCATTCGACAAAGCAAAATCAATGATCCGCGATTTGCCGCCGAAATAGACCGCCGGTTTGGCCCGCCGGTCCGTGAGTTCCAGCAGGCGCGAACCGCGCCCCCCGGCCAGCACATAGGCCATGGCATGGCGGGCGAGCGGCCCGCCAGCGGCGACCTCGCTGCGCTGGGAGGCGGCGGGCTCAGCCGCCGATGGGCGTTGCGGGCTTTTCGTCATGGTCGCTGTCTCCCCTTTTTGGCCTCTTGATGCG
>DAICZI010000270.1 GCA_027311205.1 Beijerinckiaceae bacterium
TGCCTATGAAGAGCCCATGTTCGACAACGCCCGGAATGGCAAAAAGTTCGCTCGAGAGGGCGTCGGCATCATGGATGACCCCAAAGCCGCAATCGACGATGAAGTGGCCGCCATCGGTGACAAACGCCGCGCCATCAGCGCGCATGCGCTGCTTGGGGGCTGCGACCGCCCCGTGGCGTGTCGCAACGCGCTCGAGGCGCTTCAGCGTCGCGGCCAATCCAAAAGCATTGACCTCCACCGGCAAGGGAAAGCGACCAAGATGCGCCACCAGTTTGCTGTCATCGCTGATCACAAGCATCTCGCGCGAGGCTGCGGCGACGATTTTCTCGCGCAGCAGCGCGCCGCCGCCGCCCTTGATCAGGCGCAGCGCCGGATCGATTTCGTCTGCGCCATCAATGGTCAGATCGAGTTCCGGCATTTCGTCCAATGTTGCCAGCGGGATGCCCAGCGCAGCGGCCTGCGCATGGGTTGCCTGTGATGTCGCCACACAGCGCAGCTTGAGACCATCCTTCACCCGTGCGCCCAATGCCGCCACAAACAACGCCGCCGTCGAACCGGTGCCAAGCCCCAGCCGCATTCCAGGCACGACATGCGCCACGGCAGCCCGCGCCACTGCTTCTTTCGGGTTCGACATTACAATCCCGCTACAAGCAAATATTTCATGTCAAGAAACTCCTCGACGCCGTGATGTGAGCCCTCGCGGCCAAGACCCGATTGCTTGACGCCGCCAAACGGCACCACTTCCGAGGCGATGATCCCCGTATTGATCCCCACCATTCCATAATCCAGTTGCTCGGCAGCAAGGAACACCCGCTTCAGGTCGCGGGCATAGAAATACGCCGCCAGGCCATATTCGGTGGCATTGGCCATGGCGATGACATCGGCATCGTCCTTGAAGCGGAACACCGGCGCAATCGGCCCAAAGGTTTCTTCGCGGGCGATCAACATGCTGCTGGTGACGCCCGACAGCACGGTTGGTTGGTAAAATGTGCCGCCAAATGCGTGGCGCGAGCCACCAACCTGCACTTTTGCGCCCTTGGAAACGGCGTCGGCGACGTGACATTCAACCTTCAGCACGGCTTCCGGGTTGATCAGCGGCCCCTGGTTGACGCCAGCCTCCATGCCATTGCCGACATTCAATTTTGCCACTTCGGCTGTCAGTTTGGCGACAAAGGCATCATAAATGCCATCCTGCGCATAGATGCGGTTGGCACACACGCACGTCTGCCCCATGTTGCGGAATTTGGACAGCATGGCGCCCTGCACGGCAGCATCGATGTCGGCATCATCAAAAACGATGAAAGGCGCATTGCCGCCAAGCTCAAGGCCCACCTTCTTGATGGTCGAGGCCGACTGGCGCATCAGCAGGCGCCCGACTTCGGTCGAACCGGTGAAGCCGATGAAGCGCACATCCTCATGCGAGCACATGACCTCGCCAATCGCGGGGGCATCGCCGGTGATGAGATTGAGTACACCGGGCGGAAAACCGGCGCGCAACGCCAATTCGCCCAGCGCCAGTGCGGTCAAGGGCGTCTCGGGTGCCGGTTTCACCACCGCCGTGCAGCCGACAGCCAAAGCGGGCGAAACCTTGCGGGTGATCATCGCTGCCGGAAAATTCCAGGGCGTAATGGCGCACATGACCCCGACCGGCTGCTTGAGCACCATGACCCTGGCATCAGCGCGGTGCGAGGGAATGGTTTCGCCATAAACCCGCTTGGCCTGTTCGGCGTAAAATTCCACAAACGACGCCGCATAATCGACCTCGCCGCGGGCCTCGCTGATGGGCTTGCCCTGCTCGCTCGTCATGATGGTGGCAATATCCTCGCGGTTGGCCAGCATCAATTCATACCAGCGCCGCAAGATGGCAGAGCGCTCCTTGGCGAGCTTGGCCGCCCAGGGCTTGAAAGCGCGGCTCGCGGCACCAATCGCCTCATGGGCTTCGCTGGCACCGAACTTTGGCACCTTGGCGACCAGGGCCCCCGTGGCGGGATTGTTGATCGCGTCAACGCCCTCGCCGCTCCATTGTCCGTCAATCAGGCATTGCTGTTTTAAAAGGCTCGGATCGGCGAGTTTCATGCGCAACACTCCCTGCAGCACCATTGTGCGGCTGGTTATGGCGCGAAGGCCTCAATCTTGCAATGTCACGGTGCCGCTATTTTGCCGCCGCCGTGCATACCACCCTGTCCTTGATGACATAGCACACCGACACCGCGCCGGAGCGCAGATCAACCCTGAACACGCCTCCGTCGGCTGCATCATGCGAGCGAATGAGGCGGTAGTCGCTCGGCGGCTGCGCCCCGGCGCCAGGGCCTTCCGCAAAGCAGAGCGTCGAGCCGATATTGGCGGCGCTATTGGGTGCGGTTTTATCAAGTTCGAACTCGCAGGCCCCAACCTCGCCCGTGATCCTGTTGATTTTATAGACTCGGTTCAAATCGGTCTGCGAGGGCGCCAGAAACTGATACGGGCTCGCGTTGGCCACGCCAAGGCTGGCCATCAACACTGTCAGGATGGTGAATCCGCGCCAAAGCACGGTGTTGCGGGAAATCTTGCGCTGCCGGGACACACTGCCATCCCGCAACATGCTGCAAACCATGGGCCAACTCCTCGCTGCTGGGATGGCGCGCAAGCCAATCCGAATCATCCCCCTGAATATCATAGCGCAAGCGCGCACCTGACAAGCTTCAGAATTTGTGGCATGTCCCAACGCAGATCCCAGGAGTTTGCTTTCGTGCCCACACGTTCCCCACTCATTGTCTTTGATCTCGACGGCACGCTGGTCGATACCGCGGACGACCTCATCGCTGCGCTTAATCATGTCCTGGTGCACGAAGGCGCGGCCCCGGTTGCGCCCGCTGACGCCCGTCCTATGGTTGGCCATGGTGCCCGCAAATTGATCACCCGTGGCCTCGCCAACCAGAACCGCAGCGTCTCACCTGAGCGCCTGGAAGAGCTGTTCCAGGCGTTTCTGGTCTATTACACCGCCAATATTGCCGTTCACTCGAAGGTGTTTCCCGGAGTTGCCGAGGCGCTGGCGGAACTGGCATCACAGGGCTTTGTCTTTGGCGTCTGCACCAATAAATATGAAGCCGCCTCGCGCCGTCTTCTAAGCCTGCTGGGCCTGGCAGACCGTTTCCGCACCATTTGCGGCCAGGACACTTTCGCATTTTGCAAACCCGATCCGCGCACGCTGCTGGCGACCATTCAGGCGGCAGGCGGCCATGCTGGAACCAGCATCATGGTGGGCGACAGCCGCACCGACATCGACACCGCCAAAGCCGCCGGAGTGCCCGTCATTGCCGTGGATTTCGGCTATACCGACCAGCACGTCAGCACTTTGGGCCCCAATCTGGTGATCTCGCATTATAACGAGCTTATCGGGGCCGTCGCACACCTGCGCACTGCGGCATGGGCTTGAATGAGGCATGGGTTTCAATGAAATGAATTCTGGATTTGAGACGAGGTGTTAATCG
>DAICZI010000271.1 GCA_027311205.1 Beijerinckiaceae bacterium
GGCAAGGAAGTATTCGTGCGTCATGTGCACGCGGCCAGCACCCGCAGCAGCAAGCCGTTCATTGCTGTCAATTGCGCCGCATTGCCCGAGACCCTGATTGAATCCGAGCTGTTCGGCTATGATGCTGGGGCCTTCACCGGCGCTCGCCAGCAGGGCAGCAAGGGGCTGCTGCGACAGGCGGACGGCGGCGTGCTGTTTCTCGACGAGATCGGTGACATGCCACTGGCACTCCAGGCGCGGTTGCTGCGGGTGCTTCAGGATCGCGAAATTTCGCCTCTTGGTGGCGGCAAGCCGGTTCGGGTGGATTTTGCTCTGGTCTGCGCCACCCACCGCCCCCTGGAAGACCTGGTTCGCGCCGGAACATTCCGGCATGATCTTCTGTTCCGCATTGCCCAATATGTCATCGAACTCCCGGCACTGCGCTCCCTGCCCGACCGGTTGGCGCTCGTGCGCTGCATGTGGAAGCAGTTTGGGGGCCCGGCATCAGGCATCACGCTGTCGCCGGAAGCCGAACACCGGCTTGCCGACCACGACTGGCCGGGAAACTACCGCCAGCTCGCGGGCACCCTTAGGGCGCTGCTGGCTTTGGCCGAACCCGGCAGTACCATTGATGCCGATGCCCTGTCGCAAGAGATCGGGCAGGGTCAGGCCTCAAAGGCACCCATGTCCGAGACAGGGGACAAGCGACCGCTCGCGCGTCAAAGGATGGACGCCATGCGTGCCGCGCTCGAAGCCTGCAACGGCAATGTCTCGGGCGCTGCGCGGCAACTAGGTATTGACCGCAGCACGCTCTACCGCAGACTGCTATGGGACAAAACGGCTGACCAATGACCGCCTGAAAACAGGCTATGACCCGGTTTCAGCACGGTCACCATATGCCGCCCTCGACCTGGCGCGAGCGCCCCACGCTTCATTCATGTTCCCGATCGGCAAAAGTGTCACGCCAGGCCTGACGGCAACGCGACGATCAGGTGATGGCGGTTCTCACTTATGCATGTTTTCGCCGCGTGCGATCATCATGTGATGGGCCTGGTGGTGCATGCCGAGCGACAAGACGCCTATGAAGCCGAGCGCCCGCAGTTTGGCGAGGTCGGCAGGGGGCACGTGAACGGTCAGCGTGGCACCGTCCCTGGTCTTGACCGCTTCATATGTCCAGCCACCCGCGCCGTTCATTGTCGCGGCATGTTCCAGGGTCATGCGCCGGATGGAATCGCGTACGGGGCCAGTGCCGGTAACGACAAAGCGCATACCGCCCGCAATGGGCTCATCCTTGACCTGCGCATCAAGCGTAACAGCGTTCATATCAATCAGATGCTGGCGCAGCGCGTCAATATTGACCTTCGACCAGTCGGTTTTTGGGTCGGCTGCGAGAATATCGACAATCTCCTGAATCGCCGCGAACGCACCCTGACCGGGTTGGGTGGGCATGGTCGCACCGCCGTGAGACATTCCCATGGTCATCGGTTGGTCTTTCATCATCGGTTGGCCCTGCATCATCATGGCGGGGCCCGCCTTCATGTCGGCAGGGTGCGGCATCGCGGTCTGCGCCAGTGCGGCGGCGGGCAGCAGGACGGCAAGCAGGGTCAGGGTGCGGATCATTGGAAAACTCCTTGGTTGCTGCGTGCTTGCCGCAAATACAAATGTTCTGGCATGATAGCCATCATGTCGACGGTCTTAAATTTTCTCATGGAGGGGCTGGCGGGGCAGGAATGCGAATTTTCCGCTGGCCAGACCGTGTTCTGCCTTGGCGATCCCGTGCGCCACGTGCATTTTGTACGGCGTGGCGTTATCCACCTGTTGCGCTATCAGAGTGATGGCGCGGCGCTGATCCTGCAACGCGCCGCCGCAGGGGCGATTCTGGCAGAAGCTTCCATCTATTCGGATTCATATCATTGCGACGCCTGCGCGCAGGAGGCCGCCTTGACCTATACAGTCGGACGCGACGATCTGCGCCGCCGTCTTGACGCCAGTCCGCAAGCCAGTCAGGCGCTGGCGCAGCATGTTGCCCATGAAGTGCAGCGGGCCCGCCTGCAGGCTGAAATCCTTTCGCTCAAGACGGTGCAAGCACGGCTGAGTGCCTGGCTGGCCTGGAATGGCGCGCTGCCACCCAAGGGTCAACGGCGCAGGCTTGCCGGGGAAATTGGCGTCAGCCCCGAGGCGCTCTACCGCGAAATCGCCCGGCGAGGGTAGGCCGTGGCTGTAAAGTGGGCGGACGTGCGCACAGCAACCCAGGGAGTCCGGAGCCCCCGGTTTTCTGCGCTGTCTTCGCTGCCGAGCTGCCACCTAGGTGGTTGCCATCAATGTGTTTTGTATCAAAACATCAAGCTGACGCCTGTTACCAGGGTCTGTTCCGTGCAACTGCCGGTGGCGGCGCCGATGCACGTTGCCTTGGTATGATCGAGGCCGAACTTGTTTTGCCAATAGCGATAGGCAATCCAGACATCAAACTGATGCGCGTGTTTCGTACCGAAAGCCATTTTCCCCACGTCGAGCGACAGTTTCTGCTCGCTGAGAAACTCGACGACCGTCTTGGGTGTGCGCGGGGCGCCAGCGCCGACACCGGTGCCCTTCGGGCCATAAAAATTGGCATAGCCGCTGAAGGTCAGGGGAACGTTCTGGGGCAGGAAGCCGAGCGCCATGGCGTAATTGAATTCCAGCGCCCATGTACCATTGAAATCAGTGTTGCCGGAAGGGATGCCGGGCTTGGCAAATGCCGGCGTCACAAAGGTATTGTGGTTCCACTCCTTGTAATACAAAGGCGAAACATTGAGATGCCCCTTGTAGGGAAGCCCAATGGTGAATTCGACACCAGTAACGACCACACGCTTGGCGGGTGCAGCGAAGGAATTTTCGGTATTGGCGTAGCCGCCAAATTCGAATGACACGTTTTCCAGCGGCCCGGCGCTGAAATCCCGGGTGTTGAACAGTTGGTTGAAACCGAGCGTGCTGCGCCAATGTCCCGAGAATTCGGTCAGAGCCGGGCAGCCGCCCTGCGGCGCGTGGAAATTTCCGCAGGGGCTGGACGGATCATTTCGCTGCGACTTCAGCATGTCGAGGGACAGCAAATTTGTGCCGTAGCGCCACGCATCGAAATGGGTGAAATTGACGATCGTCTTGGGAACCTTTCCGGCCCGGCCCGGATGGGTGGCCGTAAATCTGTCGGACAGGCTCAGTGCATTATGGTTGACTGACAGGAACGGCCATGAAGCCGTGGCGGGCAGTGACGGCGTCGCGGCGGGCATGCTCTGGGCGCAAGCTCCCGACACACCGACAGCCGCAACCACGGCGCCCGCAAGCATCCTCAGATACATTTTTGTATTCCCCCCTGACCAATTTTAGAAGATTTTCGGGTGCAGCTTGGCTCAGGCGGGAGAAAGTCAACGACATCAGCGCGACAGACAAGCTATTAGTTGGTTCATGATCCCAAAGTTTGGCCCTCGAACCGCCGGATAATGCGCCG
>DAICZI010000272.1 GCA_027311205.1 Beijerinckiaceae bacterium
CCTGGCACCCGGATATTGGCGCTTTCATGGGATCAGACAACGCCGCGGCGCGTGGCTGATTTGCTGGTGCAACACGTGTTTTCTGATACGCTGATGACTGTATGCGAATGCATAAATGGGCCGCGCGAGCGCATCCGCACTGGCGTGGCGCAGACGTTTCAGATGGATGCTATCGATCCGCTCAACCTTGTCGCTCTGGATATTCCCCGGAGCAGCCAGGGGCGGGCGCTACCTTTGGCAGCAGGGCTGGATGACGCCTTGTTTGAACATGACGGGCAGATAACCCGCAGCGACATGCGCGCTGTCACGGTGGGAGCGCTGCGCCCGCACCCCGGCCAATTGCTGTGGGACATCGGTGCCGGATCGGGATCAATCAGCATCGAATGGATGCTGCGGCACCCATCGCTGCGCGCCATAGCCGTTGAATCCAACGCCACGCGGGTGGCGCGCATCAAGCGCAATGCCGACGCGCTGGGGGTTCCAGACCTTGATATCATCAATGGCACTGCCCCTGAGGCTCTGGCGGCCTTGGCTGCGCCTGACGCCATTTTCATCGGCGGTGGTGCCCATGCGCCCGGCATGATCGAGACCGTTTGGGAGCGGCTGAAGCCGGGCGGGCGACTGGTCATCAATGCCGTGACACTCGAAACCCAGGCTCTGCTGGCGCGCGCGCAGGCTGAACATGGCGGCGAACTGGTGCAGGTGCAACTGGCGCGGGCTGAACCGGTCGGGCGTTATCATGGCTGGCGTGTCGCCATGCCGGTTGTGCAATGGCGCATCACGAAGCCCCTGGTCCAACACATGCAGATGCATCAACAACCACAATGGGCCTTGGGCCTTGGCTACCAAAATGGCGTGCAGGTCGAGATGATCATGGCGGCTATAAGGGCTACACTTGCGCTGCCTGAAGCCGCGCCATCGCGGGGCCAAACCGTGAGGCTGTTCACTTTGGCGTCGAAAGCACAGGATGTTGCTTTGCTGGAAGCGGCACGCCAGCTTGACTTGCGGTTGGAAGGTCTCGATGCGGCCGAACTTCGCCGCTTTGCTGCCGGGGTCAGGCACCATTCGCCGCGCATTGAGGCGCTTTATGGCGTTGGCTCGGTCGCAGAGGCTGCTGCGCTGGCAGGCGCGGGTCAGGGTTCGCGGCTGGTGGTGCCCCGCCATACCCACGGCGGCGTGACCTCTGCCCTGGCGCAAGCCAACGTGGAGCCGGCGACATGAGCGTGCATTTTATAGGAGCTGGGCCTGGCGCTGCTGATCTGATAACTTTACGCGGTAGAGATATACTGTCACGTTGCCCGGTCTGTCTTTATGCCGGCTCGCTGGTCTCCCGCGAAATTCTGGCCCATTGCCCGCCCGGCGCGCGGCTCGTTGATACTGCACCCCTGACTCTGGATGACATCATCCAGCATTACGTTGCGGCGGTGCGGGCGGGCGAAGATGTAGCGCGTTTGCACTCCGGCGATCTTTCCGTCTGGAGCGCCATGGGTGAACAGATCCGGCGGCTGGAGCAGCTTGGCATCGCCTATAGTGTCACACCTGGCGTTCCGGCTTTTGCGGCGGCAGCTGCGGCGCTGAAATGCGAATTGACCGTGCCGGGCCTCGCGCAATCGCTGGTGCTGACCCGCACGCAAGGGCGTGCCACCGCCATGCCACCGGGCGAGACGCTGGCCGCCTTTGCCGCGACCGGCGCGACACTGGCGCTGCATCTTTCTATTCATGCGATTGCAAGTATTGTGACGGGGCTGCTGGATTTTTATCCGCCTTCGACGCCCATGGCCGTGGTCTGCCGTGCCAGCTGGCCGGACGAAGTCATCCTGCGCGGCACGCTGGCCAGCATGGCCGGGCAGGTTGCGGCCGCAGGCCTGACGCGGCAGGCTTTGATCCTCATAGGCCCGGCCCTGGGCCAGAGTGCGCAGGGCGAGAGTGCGCTTTACAGCCTTGACTACGCACGCCGGTTTCGCCCTGGCAAAGATGGCGATGGCCGATGAGCCTGCCTATGCACTCAACCGCCGGGCTTGAAGCCCGTCGTCGCCAGAAGCTGACCCGCCCGGTCAAAAACCGCGACCTCAAGCGCGATATCAACATCCCTGATCTGATTTTTGGCGGTTTTCCAAGCTTGCTCGGCAACAAGTTCAGCCAGATGGCCACCATCATCCAGCGCCAGCGCATGCAAGGCGCTGTTGGCTGTGGCCATGGCGGCGACGGCGGCAGGCGATGCGCCACCTTGGGCCGCCAGGGCAGCCAGCCAGCCCCGATCAACCTCGCCGCGCTTGGAATGGAGATCAAGCAAACCCTGGCCGAGCTTGGTCATTTTGCCAAATCCCCCGGCGATGCTGAGGCGCGCCACCGGATGACGGCGGAGATATTTCAGCATGCCGCCAACAAAATCTCCCATCTCGATCAAGGCCACATCGCTCATTCCATGCATTTGCATGATCGCTGCTTCCGAGGTCGAGCCGGTCGCGCCCGCAATATGGCTGAGGCCGCAGGCGCGGGCCACGTCAATGCCGCGATGGATGCTGTCAATCCAGGCCGCGCAGGAATAGGGCACGACGATGCCGGTGGTGCCGAGCACGGAGAGCCCGCCATTTATTCCCAACCTCGGGTTGAGGGTGCGCAAGGCCAGCGCCTCGCCGCCGGGAATGGAAATCTCGACATGAAAATCGGGTGCGGGGCCCGCGATGTCGCTCAAGGCGCGTGTAATCAGGGCGCGTGGGGCGGGGTTGATCGCCGGTTCGCCGGGTGGCAAAGGCAGGCCGGGGCGCGTCACGGTGCCGACGCCGGGCCCGGCGTGAAACAGCACGCCCGCACCGGGTGCAGCGCGCCAGACTTTGGCGATGACCAGAACGCCATGGGTGACATCGGGATCATCCCCTGCGTCCTTGATGATACCGGCGCTGGCAAAATCGATGCCGCGTTGCTGCATCGCCAGCGCAAAGGCCGGGGTTTGGCCTTGTGGCAACGCGATGCTGACGGGATCAGGAAAGTCACCCCCGATCAGCGCGCTGACGGCGGCCTTGGCGGCGGCGGCCGCGCAGGCACCGGTCGTCCAGCCACGTCGCAGCGTTTGGGTGAGTGGTTCGTCGGGCATCGCGCCCTTTCGTATCGTGTCACGGGCGGGCTGCATAGGGGGTTGCGTCAATGAACGCGCACGGCTTGATGATCGCGGCACCGCGCTCGGGCTCCGGCAAGACCTTGCTCACCCTGGGGCTGATGCGGGCTTTGGCACAGCGCGGACGTGACGTCGCGGGTCTGAAGAACGGGCCCGATTATATTGATCCGGCGTTCCATGCGGCAGCCTGCGGCCAGTCCAGCATCAATCTTGATACGTGGGCGATGAGCGCCGCGCAAATCGGCAGCGTGCTGGCGCAACACGCCAGCAGCGGGCAATTGCTGATTGCCGAGGGCTCGATGGGCTTGTTTGATGGCGTGCCGGGGCCGATGGGCGCGACGGGCG
>DAICZI010000273.1 GCA_027311205.1 Beijerinckiaceae bacterium
CTTTCCACCAGTTCAAACACTCTATCGCCTTCCTGCTCGCGGATGGTGTCGCCGAGCAACCGCCCCAGCAAGCGAATGTCTTCGCGCAGCGGCATATCCTTGTCGGCAGGTTCAGCAAAATTCATGGCGGCCCATCCCGGCGTGCTGCAACGCACACGGCTGTCATAAGGGCCTGCCGCAACTAAAGTCTAGCAGAAAATCAATCGGTCGGCGCGATGGGCTGGCTCGCCGCGCTCAGATGCGCGCGCCGTTCATGCGGTGTGTTACCGCCTCGATACGGGTTGCGATCCCGCTGAGCGCCTCGCCGACTTCACGCGAAACCGAATCACCCTGCACATGGGCGCCCGCCGAGAGATGCTGCTGGTTGACCAGATCAACCTCAAGCTCAGCAATGCGGCGTCGCGCATCGGCAAGTTCATCGGCAAACATCAATGAGGCCATGACGATGATGCGCTGGTCGCCAATCTCGCCAAATGAACTGTGAATTTCGGTGATTTTGGCATCAACGATCTTCGCAAGATTTTCGAGGTGGCGTTCTTCGCCGTCTCCGCAAGCCATGCGATAGACTTTGCCAGCAATGGTTACTGTGACTTGTGACACGTTACGACTCCTCGTTTACAGCACTGGAAGACGCAATACTATCAATAACGCCACGCACTGACGTCCCAAGATCACGAAGCCTTGCGGCGACGTCATCGTTGGTCGATGACAAATGTCGGCTTCGTGCCAGCGCGCTGTCAAGATCGACGGCGAGCCTGGCGCGGTCATCCTGCAAAATAGCCAGCTCCTCATCAAGGTTGGCGTGGGCAGCATCACTGTCAGCCCGGCGTTCCGCTGCCGCTTCAAGCTGATCGACCGCAGCATTGAGGCGCGCTAAAATACTCTGGAGGGTAGCGGGTAAAGCCATGGCTTCAAGCACAATCGCACGTCATGCGGGCAAGTAGAGCTTGTTGTTCGATAATTTGTCAATCAGCGGCATGCAAGATTTTGTTGAGGACAGGATTTTGTCGGAACATGAATTTGGGATGCGTCAGAGCGCCGCCCTTTTCAGGCTGGCGCAATTCCTTTAACTAAAGAACGAGAGACGGTTGTCAAAAATCAAAACAGGGGTGGATTTAATGGATCAGCACAAGCCAACCGCGCGCGCCAGCCATAACGATATGGCCAACGCCATCCGGGCTTTGGCGATGGACAGTGTTGAGAAGGCAAAATCGGGCCATCCCGGCCTGCCGATGGGTGCGGCGGATGTCGCGACTGTGCTATTCAGCAAAATTCTGAAATTCAACCCCGCCGATCCCCATTGGCCTGACCGTGATCGCTTCGTGCTGTCTGCCGGCCATGGCTCGATGTTGCTTTATGCGCTGCTGCACCTGACGGGGGTGAAGCAGATGACCGTGGCCCAGTTGCAGAATTTCCGCCAGCTTGGCTCGCTCACTCCCGGACATCCGGAAGTGCATCACACCCCCGGTGTCGAAATGACCACGGGCCCGCTCGGGCAGGGCCTTGCGACCTCGGTGGGCATGGCGCTGGCCGAACGGATGCTCCATGCCGAGTTCGGCGAGATTGTCGACCATCACACTTATGTGCTCGCCTCCGATGGCGATCTGATGGAAGGCGTTTCGCAGGAGGCTATCGCCATCGCCGGCCATTTGAAGCTCAACCGGCTGATTGTGCTGTTCGATGACAATGGCATCTCCATTGATGGGCCGCTGTCGATGGCCGATTCGGTCGATCAGGTGATGCGCTTCAGGGCCTGTGGCTGGAACGCCTCGCGCATTGATGGCCACGACGAAAGGGTGATTCTGCGGGCCATCAAAAAGGCTCAGAACTCGGATCGCCCCACGCTGATTGCCTGCAAGACCACCATAGGCTTTGGCGCGCCGAAGCGGGCGGGCACTAGCAAGGCGCATGGCGAGGCATTGGGCGCAGAGGAAATCGCCGGTGCCCGCCTCGCGCTGGGCTGGCCCTGGCCGCCGTTCGAAATTCCCGAATTTGTCGCCGCTGCATGGAAACGCACAGGCGCGCGCGGCAAGCGCTTGCAGAAAGACTGGAAAGTCAGGCTCGCCGCCATGGATCCAGCCATACGCGCCGAATTCGAGCGTCGGCTAAAAGGCGAGATGCCCGCTGGATTGGCTGCGGCCGTCGCCGCTGAAAAGCGCCGCCTCGCTGGCGAGCGCGCCGACATCGCCACGCGCAAGGCCTCTGAAGCATGTTTGAAAGTGTTGGCCCCCGCCGTGCCGGAACTCATCACCGGTTCGGCTGATCTCACCGGCTCGACCAATAATATGGTCGCCGCGACCCCGGCGATTTTGCCTGGCCACTATCTCGGACGTTTCGTGCATTGGGGCATCCGCGAGCATGGCATGGCGGCAGCAATCAATGGCATGAACCTGCATGGCGGCTTTATTGCCTCAGGCGCAACCTTCATGGCCTTTGCCGATTATTGCCGCCCCGCGCTGCGGCTCTCGGCCTTGATGGATTTGGGCTCGATTGAGCTCTTCACCCATGATTCCATCGGTCTTGGCGAAGATGGCCCCACCCATCAACCGGTTGAGCATCTGGCGTCATTGCGGGCCATCCCCAACATGCTGGTGCTGCGCCCGGCAGATGCCACCGAAACGCTGGAGTGCTGGCAACTCGCGCTGCAGCACCGTAAAAGCCCCAGCATTCTGGCCTTGACGCGGCAGAACCTGCCGAGCCTTCGCCATGAATACGCCGAAGAAAACCGCTGCGCCAAGGGCGCTTACGAACTGCGCCCCGCCGAGGGCCGCGCGCAGGTCTCGCTGTTTGCATCCGGCTCGGAAGTGTCGATAGCCGTGGAGGCCCAGAAGCTTCTCGCCGCCAAGGGCATTGCTGCCCGCGTCGTGTCGGTTCCCAGCATTGATCTTTTCGATCTGCAATCGAAGACCTACCGCGCCAGCGTGATCGGTGCTGCCCCCGTGAAAATCGCTGTCGAGGCGGCGATCCGCCAGGGCTGGGATGAGATCATCGGCTCGGATGGCGGCTTTGTCGGCATGCATGGCTTCGGAGCCAGCGGCCCCTACAAGGCGCTCTATAACCATTTCGGCATTACGCCCGAGGCGGTGGCAGCATTGGCCGAAGCACGGCTCGCCAGCACATAAGTCTGGTGTGCGGTGCAGAATTTTGCGAAGCGCTGAGGTCAGGGCTTCGCTTTTGTCTTCGAGGGAGAGAACACCATGACTGTACGGGTTGCTATCAATGGTTTTGGCCGCATTGGCCGCAATGTGTTGCGCGCGATTCTTGAATCAGGGCGCACCGATATCGAGGTGGTCGCCATCAACGATCTTGGCCCCGTCGAAACCAATGCGCATTTGCTGCGTTTTGATTCGGTGCACGGCCGATTTCCCCATAAAGTGACGGTTGAAGGCGACACCATCAATGTCGGGCGCGGGCCGATGTGACGCAGAGCGGTCTCGTATAATTC
>DAICZI010000274.1 GCA_027311205.1 Beijerinckiaceae bacterium
GCTTATATCCGCGAGCATTTCTTCGGGCGTTATCCCGAAACTGCGGCGATGGTGGCGGATTGGTCGGATGAGCAGATCTGGCGTCTGACGCGCGGCGGCCATGATCCTGTAAAGATCTACACCGCCTACAAGGCGGCGACCGAGCACAAGGGGCAGCCGACCGTGATTCTCGCCAAGACCGTCAAGGGCTATGGCATGGGTTCGGCGGGCGAAGGCCAGATGATCAGCCACCAGCAGAAGAAAATGCCTGGCGATGCGCTGAAACAGTTCCGTGACCGCTTCCAGATTCCCGTCTCGGACGAAGATCTGCCCAAGCTGCCGTTCCTGAAACTGGCAGAAGGCTCGCCTGAACACGCCTATCTGCACGCCAGACGCCAGGCGCTCGGCGGCTATCTGCCATCGCGGCGGATGAAATCGGAGTCACTTGCGGTGCCGCCCCTCACGGCTTTTGCCGCGCAGACGGCAGCAGGCGGCGAGGGCCGCGAATTTTCCACCACCATGGCATTTGTTCGCGTGCTCAACACATTGCTGCGCGACAAGGTGCTGGGGCCACGCATCGTGCCGATTGTGCCTGACGAAAGCCGCACCTTCGGCATGGAAGGCATGTTCCGGCAATATGGCATTTTCAGCCAGGTCGGCCAGCTCTACAAGCCGCAGGATGCTGACCAGCTCTCGTTCTACAAGGAAAGCAAAACCGGCCAGATGCTGCAGGAAGGCATCAATGAGCCAGGCGCAATGGCAAGCTGGATTGCGGCGGCAACGTCCTATTCCACGTCCAACGTGCCGATGATCCCGTTTTATATCTATTATTCGATGTTCGGCTTCCAGCGTGTCGGTGATTTGTGCTGGGCGGCGGGTGACATTCGTGCCCGCGGTTTCCTGCTGGGCGGCACCTCCGGGCGCACCACGCTGAATGGCGAAGGCCTGCAGCACGAGGACGGCCACAGCCACATCCTCTCCGGGCTCATTCCCAACTGCATCTCCTATGATCCGACCTATGCCTATGAAGTCGCCGTTATCATCCAGAACGGCCTTCATCGCATGGTCGAGCAGCAGGAAGACGTCTATTATTACCTGACCCTGCTCAATGAAAACTATGAGCATCCCGCCATGCCTGAAGGGGCGCAAGAGGGCATCATCAAGGGGATGCATCTCATCCGCAAGGCCCCTGACCATACACCCAAGGACAAAAGGGTGACGCTGATGGGCTCGGGGGCGATCCTGCGCGTAATCATCGCGGGGGCTGATTTGCTCAAGCAGGACTTTGGCATAGAAGCCGATATCTGGAGCGTCACCAGCTTCACCGAACTGCGCCGCGATGGCATCGAGGCGGAGCGCTGGAGCCTGTTGCACCCCGAAGAGCCCCGGCGGCTCTCTTATGTCGAGCAGTGCCTGAAAGCGCGCGGCGGCGGCCCGGTGGTGGCCTCCACCGATTATGTGCGGCTCTATGCCGACCAGATCCGCCCGCTTGTGCCCGGCACTTACCGGGTGCTCGGCACCGATGGCTTTGGCCGCTCGGATTACCGGCGCTCGTTGCGGCACTTCTTCGAGGTCGACCGGCAGTTTGTCGCTGTCAGCGCCCTCAAGGCGCTGGCCGATGACCAGCTCATCCCCTCGCGCATGGTCAGCGAAGGCATCCGCATTTACGGGCTCGACCCGGACAAGAAAAACCCGGCGCATGTGTGAGCGTCGCAATCTGACAGAACGACAGACTTGAAGGGGCGAAATATGGCCAGCGTTGACATAAAAGTTCCCGATATCGGCGATTTCAAAAACGTTCCCGTCATCGAGCTTCTGGTGAAGCCGGGCGATATGGTCAAAGCGGATGATCCGCTGATCTCGCTCGAGTCGGACAAGGCGACGATGGAAGTGCCCGCGCCCCAGGGCGGACGCGTTGTCGACGTCCTGGTGAAAGTCGGCGACAAGGTCTCTGAAGGCATGGCCATCGTGCGGATGTAAGCGGAGGGCGCCGCCGCCCCTGCCACCGTAGCGCCTGCGGCTGTCCCGGCTGCCGCTCCGGCTGCACTCACGGTTGTAGCCTCGCCTCAGGCTGCGACACCCGACAGCAACCCGCTGCACAGCGCCGTCCCTGCCCCGGTTGATTTTGGCGGCGTTCACGCCAGCCCTTCGGTGCGCCGTCTGGCGCGCGCGCTTGATGTTGATCTGACCTTGCTCAAAGGCTCAGGCGAACATGGCCGCGTGACCAAGGATGATGTGAAAGCCGCGCTTGGCGGCGCTGCACCTGCTGGTGCCATGGCGGCCACCGGCGGTGCTGGCATTCCAGACGTTCCCCTGCCCGATTTCTCGAAATTTGGTGCCACGACGCTCGTGCCGATGTCGCGCATCAAACGCATTTCCGGCCCGCATTTGCATCTATCCTGGCTGAACGTGCCGCATGTCACGCAAAACGACGAGGCCGATGTCACCGACACCGAAGCCTTCCGCAAGGAGCTTGATGATGCCGCCAGGAACGACAAAAAAGCCCCCTACCGTGTGTCGCTGCTGCCTTTCCTGATGAAGGCGGCGGTGTCGGCGCTCAAGGCCTTCCCCGATTTCAATTCATCCCTTGCGGCCAGCAAGGACGCGCTGATCCACAAGCATTACTACCATATCGGCGTGGCGGTCGATACGCCGGACGGGCTGGTGGTGCCGGTGATCCGCGACTGCGACCGCAAGGGCATTGCCGAAATCTCGCGCGAACTTGGCGAAATCTCCGCCCGTGCCCGTGCAGGCAAGCTGAAAGGCGAAGAAATGCAGGGCGGCACCTTCTCGATCTCCTCGCTAGGGGGCATTGGTGGCACGTCCTTCACGCCGATTGTCAACGCGCCGGAAGTGGCCATCCTTGGCGTCGCCCGCGCGAAAATGGCCCCGGTCTGGGATGGCAAGGCCTTCCAGCCGCGCCTGATGTTGCCTTTGTGCCTCTCCTATGACCATCGGGTCATTGATGGCGCATCGGGCGCACGCTTCACCCGCCATCTTGCCGGCACGATGGAAGATCTGCGCCGACTGGCCTTGTAAGCGGGAGCGTTTTCAGATGACTCATGACGTCAAAGTGCCGGATATCGGCGACTTCAAAAATGTGCCGGTGATCGAGATTCTGGTAAAGCCGGGCGATGTGATCAAGGCGGATGACACGCTGATCACCCTGGAATCCGACAAGGCAACGCTGGATGTGCCCGCGCCGCGCGGCGGCACTGTCGCCGCGATCAAAGTGAATGTCGGCGACAAGGTCAGCGAAGGCACGGTGATTGTTACGATGGCCGACGAGGCGGGGGCACAAGCTGCGCCAGCCACCACTGCGGGCGCCGCTGCCGCCACCGCGCCAGCCGCGCCTGCGCCGCCTCCAATTTGCGTTGCGTCACGCGGGTTACATAGGCGCGCGCCGCCTCGCCCGGCAGCACGCGCTCCAGCGTCTCGGCGTCTTCGTCGGC
>DAICZI010000275.1 GCA_027311205.1 Beijerinckiaceae bacterium
TGGCCACCCAGAATATAGCCACCAAACAGCAGCAGCGCTGTCTCAAGCCACGAGCCGAAGCGGCCCGGCAGGAGATTGAACAATGCGACAATCAGGCCGACCACGAAGGCTGCCGCGCCCCATTTGAACCAGCCCGCCAGCCATTTGCCGTGCGGCCCCTGATATGTCAGCCATCCAACGATAGCCCCGAGCAGAAACGCGGCGGCGATCCAACCAAAATAATGCGAAATATCATAAAGCATGGCGATGTCCTCACGGCCTGACTTTGAATTCAATACGACGGTTCTTGGCTTTGTCTGCTGCATTATCATTGGGCGCGACCGGATCGGCGTCCCCGAACCCGTGGGCTTCAAGACGGCTTGCGGCAACGCCTGCTTTGGTCAGATAATCCACCACAGCTTGCGCACGCTTTTGCGAGAGTGAGACATTGATCGAGGCATTGCCGTCTGAATCGGTATAGCCATTGATCGCGATTTGCGTTGTTGCGCATTTATTGGCGACGATGGCCAATTGATCCAGCAGCGGCTTGGATGCAGGCAGAATATCGGCCCGCGCCACGGCGAAATGCACCTTGTCTTTGGCCAGCAATCCACTGAAATCCGCCTGGCATTGCGTAGCGGCGGCAGCCTCGGGCGTCGGCGCAGGCGCAGCAGCGGCCTTCGGTGCTGCAAGGGCAGCAGCTTTGTCGGCCGCAGCTTTCTCTGCCGCTGCCTGTTCGGCGGCAGCTTTGTCGGCGGCTGCCTTCTCTGCTGCTGCCTTGTCAGCCGCTGCTTTATCAGCCGCCGCCTTCTCTGCCGCTGCCTGCTCGGCTGCAGCTTTTTCAGCGGCGGCCTTTTGTGCATCGGTCATGGCTTGCAGATCACGCACCGCGATGGTGCCGGCCACCAATCCCCCCGGCAAAGCCCCGCCGAGCGCGGTTTTCACCTTGAGCGCGTTAGCCGTGGTGGCCGCATCGCCGCTGATATCCAGTCCCGAGGCGCTGATCACCGCATGGCCACGGCTCAGTTCGCCCAGTTGCCCGAGCGCAAATCCGCTGGCGGCGGCAAAATCCAGTTTTGCGGGCGCACCGGACGCCGGAACCAGATGGTCAGTCACGGGTGCGCCGGCATCGGCAGCCTGCGCCGCCTTGACCACGGCAACCCGCGCGGCCTCGCCCGGAACATCACCCGAGAGTGTGATGCCATCGGCGCTCTTGTCAGCGACAAAGGAAAAATTCTTCACCTCAGGCGGTATGACGTTCGCATCGGCGAGGGTCATGCCGCCCTCAAGATGCTGCAAGCCGGCCAAAGCATGCTGATAGGACGCCACGGTGCTGGCCGTGCCAGCAAGGGTGAGGGCCTGGTCTTTCAGGCTGGCCGTGCCAGGGTTGAGATCAGCCAGCGCCGCCGAAGCTGCGCCCGCCAATGCTCCAAAATGGGGCGGCGCGCCGCTGGCATAGGTCATGGCATCGACAATTTTTGCGCCGGGATTGGCTTTGCCCGCCGCCGCGACAAGGGCGGCGCGCGTTGCCGCATCGGGCACGTCGCCGGTAAGCCGCAGCGTGCCCCCTGCCAGCGCGGCGCTGAACAGATAGGGCTTGGCGTCGGGAAGCGCGGCAAAATCGGTATTCACCAGCCGCACGCCATCAAGCGCGCTGATGTCGGCTGCGGCTGTTGCCCCAGTTGCCGGATCAAACGGTGTTCCGGTGAGCGTGACATCGCGGCCAGCAACGCTGACGGCTGCGGCCTCAAGGCCCTGTCGGGGCAGGTTCGCCTCAGATCGGGCTTTGATGTCGCTCTCGACGGCCGGGCCGGTCACGACATTGGCAATCACCCACACCGGAACCAGCACCAAGGCTCCAGACCACCACTTGCGCGGCTCAAACATGTGTCCCCCTAAAATATATAAAACGGGGCCGTCCCCGGCCCCTGGCAATGGCCGCAGTCTCGCCTGTTTCAAAAGCGCGAGTCAAGCGTCACCGTGCAGGCAACTGCAATTATGACGAAGGGATGAAGCTACGGTGAAAACGTGGGGTTGAACCGGCCGCGCCGCGTTTCAGAAGGCCCGCTGCACGCGCAGGCGACCCACCAGCGCGGTGGCGTCCTTTCGCGCACCCGGCGGCAGGGGCGGTGTCGCGGCCAGCGCCGCGCCCGCCAAGCCCTGGCGCACACGCTGCACCTCGCCCTCAACGCCAATCGACAGGCCCGCCACCGGTGTCCATTCCAGTTCCGATCCGGCGCGCCATTCCTGCCAGCGCCCCAGCCCGCCCACCGTCCAGGCGGCATCTCTGGTGGCGGTGCCTGGCAGCAAAGTGGCATAGCCCAGCAGAATCGATTGGCGGACATCGGTGCGCCAGAAATGGCTGAATGCCGCCAGCGCCGTGAAACCCCGCTGGCGCTCCAGCGTCAGCACCACGGCACGGTCCGCCGTCACCACCACATCGGTGTCAGGCCGCAGCAGACCATCGCCCTGCAGCGTGGCGCCACCCAGGCCCTGCGCGCCAAACCCCAGATAATTCAGCGCGCCATCGGCATAGGCAGCTTGCAGCCACGCCGAATCGCCGCTCGTCAGCACGCCGAGATCAAACCGCGCGCCCACCTGCGCGGCAAAGCCGAGGCTGGCTGCCTGTTGCAGGCCGGTCGCGTCGCTCACCAGAAGGCGGGTCTGGTGCAAAGCTGCGGAGGCTTGCAGCGTCACCGCCTCGCCATCAAACCGCAGATTGGCGACGAGATCCGGCCAATGCGCCCCGGCTGGCGCGGCGCTCGCCCCCATGCCGCTGAGCGCCAGCGGCACCAGAGCGCGGGTGTTGGGGTCTTCCAGCCCCAGCGAGGCCGAAAATCCGTTGGACAACGCCCCGGTAAAGGCCAGCATGCCTGTGGGCGCGTAGGAATCGCGCACATCCAGCATATCGACGCCATAGGCGTAAAAATCAAAGAAGGATTCAGCCCGGCCGGCCGTCAGCCCGGCGAATTGGATAAAGCCGCGCTCAAGCCCGGTGGCAGCGCCGGTGCCGGCATCAAAATCCCCGAGTCCATAGGCGCGCAGCGTGCCAAATGCGGTGAGCGAGCGCAGATCGACACCAAGGGCAAAACGCGAGGTGAAGGCGCTGGCGTCCTGCGTGGCAGCGCTGGCAAGCAGTGGCTGCAGCGCGGCGGCACTGTTGAACCGAGGCTGCGCCTGTGCGCCGGTGGACGCCAGCGTGACATCCGCCCGCAGATAGCCATCAATCCGCAGGCAGGTGTCATCGGAGCCGGGCACCACAAAAAAACCCGAGCCAAACGTGTCGCAGGATCGCAGATACGGCGTTGCGGCGAAAGCGGGGGCGAGCGCCGCGAGCATGAACGGCAAAGCGATGAGGCTCGTCCCTCTCGCCGTCATGGCGAGGAGCGCACTTTTCTCCGTCATTGCGAGGAGCGAAGCGA
>DAICZI010000276.1 GCA_027311205.1 Beijerinckiaceae bacterium
CGCTTATGGTGATCAACACCATCGGCCATCTGGCTGAGGCGGCATGGCATCATCCCGACCTCGCCGCCTCGTACGCGTGGGTTGAGGTGAGGCTGCAAAACCATGCGGCCAAGGGTATTACCGACAAGGATTTTGAACTGGCGCGCAAAATCGAAAGTGTGGTGCAATGGCAACCCGGCAAGGCCGGCGGGGCGTTGGAAGGCACGCCGCAAGGCGATCAGCGCTTCGCTTACGTCAAATATGACACCTGACGCCGGTGCTGAAGGCGAAATGACGTGAGCCAGCGGCGCGATGCTTTTTTGGCGGCTATCCGCGCAAAGCCGCTGATCATGGGGATTTTGAACATTACGCCGGATTCATTCTCCGATGGCGGCAAATTCAATTCGGCTGCGGCGGCGTGTGAGCAGGCCGAAAGGCTGGCGCGTGAAGGGGCTGACATCATCGACATTGGTGCCGAATCGACAAGGCCCGGCGCAACGCCGCTGTCCGAGGCCGAAGAACGCGCCCGCATTGAGGCGATGTTCGGCGCGGTGCGCGCGCGGGTTGATCTGCCGCTGTCCATTGACACCAGCAAAGCCGCCGTCGCGCGCCGCGCCATGGTCATGGGGGCCGATGTCATCAATGATGTGTGGGGTCTGCAGCGCGACCCTGCCATGGCAGCGACCGTGGCTGAAACAGGGGCTGCCGTGGTCATCATGCACAATCGCGCCGAAAAGGACGCCTCGCTCAACATCATCGACGACATGCGCCGGTTTTTCGATCATTCGCTGGCGCTGGCGGCGGCCGCAGGCATACCACGCCACTTCATCATGCTGGATCCCGGCATCGGCTTTGGTAAAACCCAGACGCAAAATCTTGAGGCCATCCGGGGGCTGACTGCGCTTGCGCCCTATGGCTTGCCGATTCTCGCCGGGATTTCGCGCAAATCCTTGCTGGGGGCGGTGCTTGGTGCGGACCTGCATGACCGCCTGATCGGCTCGATCAGTGCGCATCTGGCGGCAGCGGCGCGGGGTGCGCGAATTTTTCGGGTGCATGATGTCGCCGAGCATGTCACCGCTTTGCGGGTATTTGAGGCGATTGACCGTGGCCATCTCTGAAACCGCGCTGGGACTTGGCAGCAATCTGGGCGACCGCGCTGCGCATATTTACGAGGCGTTGCGGCGGCTTGCCTGCCATCCCGACATACGGTTGCGGACCTTCTCGAGGCTTTACCAAACGCCGCCCTGGGGGCCGGTGCCGCAGCCGGATTTTGCCAATGCCTGCGCCCTGGTTGAAACCAGCCTCGCCCCGCTGGCTCTGCTCGATCTGGTCAAGGGCATGGAAGTTGCCATGGGTCGCCAACCGGGAGAACGCTGGGGCCCGCGCCTGATCGACATTGATATTCTCTTCATGGCGGGGATCAAATTCGATCATCCAAGGCTGCGCCTGCCCCATCCTGGGTTGCTTGACCGTGCCTTCGTGCTGGTGCCGCTGGCTGAAATTGCGCCGGACGCGGTGATTGCCGGGGTGTCGGTGGCAGAAGCCGCGAAGCGGGAAACCGCCGCCGCGGTAAGACTCTGGGAAAACAGGTAAGGCGTTTTCGGCGGTCAAGTTCATGCTTTTGCACGGTTTTCGGTCTTGACGAGTGGGGCCGCACCGTTTCCGGAAACCCAATCAATTCAACCCAAAGACAGCATGCCCTAGATTGATCTGCCCATATAATCGGGCAGCCAGCGCTCATGGGCTTCGCGCAGGTGCGCCAGCGGCACGGGTTCACAGCCTGGCAGCGCCAGCACGTTGCCGCCTGTGACGCCCAGCGCCGCCAATGGCACACCGGCAAGGCCCGCAGCTTTGGCAATCCTCAGGCTGACGGCGGTCGGCGCAGTGATGAGATAGCGCGCCTGGTCTTCGCCAAACAGCACGCCATGGGCATCGCCCTCCGGCAATGACGTGATGCGCGCACCCATGGCACCGGCCAGCGCCATTTCGGCGAGTGCCACCGCCAGACCGCCATCCGAGAGGTCATGCACAGCACCAACCTCGCCAAAGGCGACCAATTCGCGCACAAAATCGCCGTTGCGGCGCTCGGCGGCGAGATCAACCGGCGGCGGCGCTCCGCGCTCCATCCCGCAAATATCGCGCAGATACAGCGATTGCCCGAGCCAGCCCGCCGTCGCGCCGATCAGCATGATCACCTCATCAGCGTGTTTGAAACCAATGCTGGCCGTCTTGGCGACATCCTTGATCAGGCCAACCCCGCCAATCGTCGGCGTCGGCAAAATCCCGCGCCCCTGCGTTTCGTTATAAAGCGAGACGTTGCCTGAAACGACCGGGAAATCCAGCGCCGCGCAGGCCTCCCCAATGCCCTTGATGCACCCGACCAACTGGCCCATGGCCTCCAGCTTTTCAGGATTGCCAAAGTTGAGATTGTCGGTGATCGCCAGCGGGCGGGCGCCAGTTGCGGTGAGATTGCGCCAGGCTTCGGCCACCGCCTGTTTGCCCCCCTCGATCGGGTCTGCCTCGCAATAGCGCGGCGTGACATCGGTGGTGAAGGCGAGGCCCTTGGGCCCGTCACCAACACGCACCACGGCAGCATCGCCGCCAGGTTGCTGCACGCTGTTGCCCAAAATCAGATGGTCATATTGCTCCCAGACCCAGCGCTTCGAGCAGAGATCTGGCGTCGCCAGCAGGCGCAGCAGCGCCGCATCATGGCCGAGCGGCGGGCGGACATCACGGGCCTGGATCACCGGCTGTTTCGGCGTGGCCACAAAGGGGCGATCATAAAGCGGCGCTTCATCGCCAAGCTCCTTGATCGGCAAATCAGCCTTCACCTCGCCGCCATGCTTGACCACAAAGCGCAGATTGTCGGTGGTTTTGCCGACCACAGCGAAATCCAGCCCCCATTTGACGAACACTGCCTTGGCGACCTCGGCGCGGGCCGGATCAAGCACCATCAGCATGCGCTCCTGGCTTTCCGACAGCATCATTTCATAGGCGCTCATGCCCTCCTCGCGGCACGGCAGCGCGTCAAGATCAAGCTCGATGCCAAGATTGCCCTTGGCCCCCATTTCAACCGCCGACGATGTGAGCCCCGCTGCACCCATGTCCTGAATGGCGATGACCGCGCCGGTTTGCATCAGTTCAAGGCAGGCTTCCAGCAGCAGCTTTTCCGCAAACGGGTCGCCAACCTGCACCGTCGGGCGCTTTTCCTCGGCGTCGGCCTCAAACGCGGCCGAGGCCATGCTGGCGCCGTGAATGCCATCGCGGCCGGTTTTCGAGCCGAGATAGACAATGGGATTGCCAACGCCGGTGGCCTTGGCGTAGAAAATCGCATCGGTGCGCGCAAGACCGACCGCCATGGCATTGACGAGAATATTGCCGTCATAGCGCGTGTGGAACCCGACCTGCCCCCCCACGGT
>DAICZI010000277.1 GCA_027311205.1 Beijerinckiaceae bacterium
CGCACAATATGGCTCCGCTGACTCCGGGGCTTCGTTGGGAGACATTCTGGGCGCGGCCTTGAAGGCCCGTAACGATGCCGACGGCACCAAAAAGAAGTAAAAGGATGGAGGGCACTGGCAAAACCGCCGGTGCCCTCACCTGCTTTTATTGGAACAAGGATTGAAAAGGCCCTTCTAGATGAGCCAGGAACCAACCCTCAATGCTGACCAGATCGTCGAGCGTCGTCGCATGCGTCGCAGGTTGTCATTCTGGCGTCTGGCAACATTGGTGGTTCTGGTCGCGGCACTCGCCAGCTTCGGGCTGCGCGGACGCATCGGGTTGAAGCTGCCGCTGGCCCATCCACAAGTGGCCCGCATTGCCATCACCGGGCTCATCACCGGCGATGATGCAACAATCAAGCTGATTGATGACGCTGCGAAATCAAAAGATGTGCGCGCCATCATCCTGCGCATTGACAGCCCCGGCGGCACCACAGCCGGCTCCGAGCGGCTTTATCTTCATGAGCGTGCGGCCGCCAAAATCAAACCTGTGGTGGCTGAAGTTGAGACCATGGCGGCATCCGGCGCTTATGTCGCAGCGCTCGGGGCGGATCATATTGTCGCGCGCGGCAATTCGCTCGTCGGCTCGATTGGGGTGCTGTTTGAATATCCCAATTTTTACAAGCTGATGAATAATGTCGGGATAGCTTACGAGACGATCAAGTCCTCACCCCTGAAAGCCTCGCCCAACGGCATGGAGCCGACATCTGACGCAGCGCGGGCTGCACTGGCGGCGGTCGTGGCCGACAGTTTCACCTGGTTCAAGGGCCTCGTGCAAACGCGGCGCAAAATGTCGGACACGGATCTGGCTGCCGTTGATGACGGGCGCATTTTCACCGGTCGTCAGGGCGTGCCTTTGAAACTGATTGATGAAATCGGCGGTGAGTTGCAAGCACGCGCCTGGTTGCAAACCAAGGGTGTGAGAGAATCAACTCCAGTTGTATGGGATAAGCCACCGAGCACATTTCCTCATCTCGGCATTTTCGGCGTGTTGGCGGGGATTGCCCAAGTTTCCGGTTTTCCCAAGTTAGGTCAGGCCCTTGACCATATGCGCGCATCCACATCATCCACGTCACTTGACGGAATGATGGCAGTTTGGCACATTCCAGGCATTAATTGATGCGTGGAGGCCGTTAGGTTTTTTGGGGGTTGGAATGATTAAATCCGAATTGGTAAAACAGATTTGCAACCGTAATCCGCATATCTATCAGCGTGATGTCGAGAAGATCGTCAACACGATTCTTGACGAGATTACGGGTGCCCTGGCGCGTGGCGACCGGGTTGAATTGCGTGGCTTTGGCGCTTTTTCTGTCAAACAGCGCAATGCACGCATGGGTCGCAATCCACGCACCGGCGAAAACGTAGCAGTTCACCAAAAGGTTGCGCCGTTTTTCAAGACCGGCAAAGAACTTCGTGAGCGCCTTAATCGGGCCTCCAACAGCCATTGATGGGGCTCATCGGGGCAAAGCGTAAAATGGGGCAGCAAGGACTGGCGCGCGGCGCCTTCTTCTGCCTTTTTTCGTATTCTCGATAAAGGTTCAGGCGAGTTGTTTTGACGCCGCCCCTCGGATCATGCGATAAACCGACCCACGGATCATACGACAAAAGGCGTCGTGCCTGAACGGCGAATTGCGGGACTTTTCGATGAAATTCTGGCTCAAGTTGCTTTTGCTCGTTGTCATTGGCGTTCCGGTAGTGGCTGTTGCCCTGGCAAACAAGCAGATGGTGCCCATATCCGCTGACCCGACGGGCAACGCTGACAAGATGCTGACGGTGAGCTTGCCCTTGTTTGTGGTGGTGTTTGCATCCCTGCTGGTCGGCATGTTGATCGGCGGCATCATCACATGGGTCGGGCAAGGCAAGCACCGGCGGGCCGCCCGGCGCGCAAAATCTGAAGCCGCCAATCTGCGTGCTCAAATGGCTCAACCGGGTCAGAGCGCCGGGCCAGCCACCGGCAATGCGGTGATGACCACGCCGCTTTCGCCCGCCTGATGGCGCGCGGCTGATGCTGCCGCCACCGGTTTATATCGATGCTGCCAGCATTGACCAATGTCTCGACTTCGCCAGCCTGCGTGCAGCTTTGGCCCGCGCCTTTGGCGGCGACCTGATCAGTCCGCCACGCCTGCATTATACGCTGGGTGAAGCCACTCAGTTGGTCATGCCAGCCTGGAGCGCCGATGTGCCCGCACCAGGGAGCTTCATCGGCACGAAAATCGTCAGCGTGCATCCGGGCAACGGCCCTCTTGGCCTGCCCACCGTGCAAGGCATGTTCATTCTGCAGGCCGGCGACACCGGGGCACCGCTGGCCGTGCTGGACGCCGCCCGTCTGACCTTGTGGCGGACTGCCGCCGCCTCGGCGCTGGCAGCCGATTATCTGGCCCGCCATGACGCGGAGACCTTGCTGATGGTAGGGTCTGGCCAGCTCGCGCCGTTTCTGGTGTGCGCCCATTTCGGCATCAGACCGCTGCGCCGCGTGCTCTTGTGGAACCGCAACAAAGCGGGCGCGGAGCAACTCGCCGCCCGCCTGCGCCGCGAGATCATCAGCGACCGTCCGCCCTTGATTGAGGTGATGGAGGACCTGAGCGGAGCCACCGCCGCAGCCGATATCATTTCCTGCGCTACTTTATCGCACGCGCCCCTGGTTGCCGCGCGCTGGCTCAAACCCGGCGTTCATCTTGATCTGGTCGGAGCCTTCGCGTCCGGCATGCGCGAGGTCGATGACGCAACCTTGCTGGCCGCCAGGATTTTTATCGATACGGATGCCGCGCGCGTCGAAGGTGGCGACGTTGCTGACGCCCTCAAGGCCAATGTGCTCTCCAGCGATAGTCTGGCTGGCGTGCTGGCCGATCTCTGCTTAAAGCGGGTCAGCGGACGGGAGCATCAGGGCCAGATCACATTGTTCAAGTCGATAGGTGCCGCCATCGAGGATCTGGCGGCGGCGGTGCTTGTCTGGCAGGCATGGCCATCCCGCGCCAAGCAGTGATAACACAGGAGCCGAGCCACCATGCAGCAAGTGAGACCGCGACGCAGTGCCCTTTATATGCCCGGTGCCAATGTGCGGGCGCTCGAAAAAGCCCGCAGCCTTGATGCGGACGTGCTGTTGCTCGATCTTGAGGATGCGGTTGCCCCGGAAGTCAAAGCCGAGGCGCGCGCCAACATAGTCGCAGCGGTCAAGCAGGGCGGCTATGGCCATCGTGAGGTGGTGGTGCGCGTCAACGGCCTGGCGACACCCTGGGGGCGCGATGACATGCTGGCGATTGCTGCAGCCGGGCCGGATGCCATCCTGCTCCCCAAGGTTTCAAGTCACGATGATATCTATGACGCCGCCGCCTTGTTGAGCGAGGTCGGGGCGCCGCCAG
>DAICZI010000278.1 GCA_027311205.1 Beijerinckiaceae bacterium
ACGGACGGCCCCGGGCCAAGCCCTACAATCCGCAATCTGCCGCTCATGGTCGCCGTCCGTTGCCTGGAATCAGGATCAATGAAAAATAGGGCGCAGCATCGCCGGAAAATTCCGCCAGCGGAACAATGGTCTCGCCCGCCATCGTGCCACGCTCGACATAAATGGCCCCCTTCATCCGTCCGGCATCCGCAATGGCTTGCCGCACCTTGGCGAAATTACGCCCGATTTTCATCACCACCGCGGCATCGCAATGGTGCAGGCGCGCGATCAATGCAGGTGCATCCAATGTGCCGGGCAACACGGTCAAAACATCATCGCCCCAGGTCATTGGCAGGCCGGCTGCGCTCCAGCTCCCCGACATGCCAGAGACGCCTGGCACAATTTCGCAGGCAAAATCGCCACGAAGCCGCACGAAAAGGTGCATGAACGAGCCATAGAACAACGGATCACCCTCACACACCAATGCAACATCCGCGCCCCCTCGCATGATCGACGCCACTTGCAAAGTCGCCCGATCATAAAATTCACGTAACGCGGATTTATACTCCCGCGCTCCAAAATGAACTTCGGTGGTCAGCGGATATTCGAGGCGGATCAGTTGCTGCGAGGGATCCATATATGGTTCAATAATGCGCTCGGCATGGCCTTTGCGCCCCCCCTTGGCAAAAGTCGCGATATGGCGCGTCGCTCTCAGCAAGCGCAGGGCCTTTAGCGTCATCAGTTCCGGGTCGCCCGGCCCCAGGCCAAGCCCCAGAAGCCGCCCCTTTGGCAAAGTCGCGGTCATTCGCGCGCACTCGCCAATGCATTCACCGCCGCTGCCGCCATGGCACTGCCGCCGCGCCGCCCCTGGACGATAATGGCCGGCACGCGGCCATCAGCCAGCAACGCCGCCTTGGATTCTGCCGCGCCGACAAAGCCCACCGGCATGCCAATCACCAAAGCCGGCCGGGCGTCGCACGTATCGAGCAGTTCAAGCAGCCGGAACAAAGCCGTCGGGGCATTGCCAATGGCGACGATCGCCCCCGCCAGCCTGTCCCGCCACAAATCCAGGGCGGCGGCGCTGCGGGTCGTGCCCGATTTCAATGCCATTGCAACAACATCAGGTTCCGACAAAGTGCAAATCACAGCATTGCTTGCGGGCAGGCGCGCGCGGGTGATGCCATGCGCCACCATGTGGGCATCGCACAGAACCGGTGCGCCAGTTGCCAACGCCGCAATGCCGGCCTTGGCGGCGCCGGGTGAAAATCGCAGATCATTCACCACGTCAACCATGCCGCAGGCGTGGATCACCCGCACCGCGACGCGTTCTTCTTCCGTCGAGAGGTGTTCAAGCCGCGCTTCACTGCGGATAAGCGCAAAAGAGCGTGCGTAAATGGCCGCGCCGTCGCGGATATAGTCATGGCTTTGTTGCATTAGTGAAGTTGCCCTGCCTTGAGTGCCGCCGCCGTCAGTTCAAGGCTCTTGTAAGGTGTCATGGCAAGATCATGCCCCACCAGACTGTAGCCCTCTGGCTGCGCCAGCAAAATCGGCCCCGCATGCTGGTTGCGTGCACAGAATTTGGCACAGCCACTTAAATGCACATGCATATTCACAAGAGCCGGTGCCATCAGCCGCGCCAGTTTCAGCGCATCGCGGCGCACCGGTTGATGCGCGCTGGCGCAAGCGGGCTTGCCCGGGCAGGCGCTGAGCGCCCGGCGCGGATCGCCTTGCGCCACAATCAGTCCGCAGGCAAAAGCTGTTTCAAGCAAGGCGGGCAGGGCAGCCGTCTCTAGTTCAAGCATCAGCAACATCTGCCAGGGTGTCACCTGCAAAGCCTTGGCACCAGCCGCCCGCGCCGCATTGACAAGCGTGCTCAGATCCCGCGCCTGCAGGGAACCAAAGGCGACGCCAAAACCGGCGTGCAAGGTGCCAGCATAAGTGAAGGCGCCCAGCCTGCGTTCAGGGTCAAAGCCCGATGTTACGGGCGCAACCTGGCCTGGCGCAGCGTGCAGCATACCTTTGGCTGCTGGCTCGTGCAAAGCCGCAAGGGCCATTGTCACGACCTGAGTCACGACCTGATCAGGCGCTTTGGCCAGATCAATCACGCAACTGCCGTGCTGGCCGCGAATGGCGACTTGCCCGCTCGTCGATATTTTCACACGCACATGCGCGGGAATATCATCAAACAACGGCGCATCAGCTTCATCCAGCACGATGCAGAATTTCGGGGGCAAATTGGCAAGGCGGGTCTCGGCGCGCAGCCGCGTCTCCAAAGCAAGACGCAAGGCCCACAGCCCCGACCGCGCCCCATCATGCCCGGCAAGCGGGCTTGAAAGCAGCGTGCAGGGCAATTCCGCCAGCATGGCAGCATCGTCCAGCGGGCCGAGCAACCCGGCTTGAACCAGGCCGGGCAGCATGGCCTGGTGCGAGGGCAAGCTGAGGCCGCGCACCTGCAGATTGGCGCGGCTTGTCAGGTCAATCATGCCATTGCCATGGCGCAAGGCCGCAACGGCCAGGGCCTGCGCCTGATCGAGGCTGAGACGGCCCATCGGCGGGTGCAGCCGCATGAGCAGGCCGTCGCCGGTCGGCATGGGGGTCAAAGCGGAGGGGCACCAGCCCCGGCGTTGTGGCGCATTCATCAGCTTGCTCCCATTTCGGCCAGCAGCGCTGCCGTGGAATTGCGGCGCGAATGCCAGAAGCCTTGCCGTTGCGCCGCCGAAAATACCGCCGCCACCGCTCGCGCCGCGCCAGGATTGGCGCTGATGAGGAAGCCACGCACCGCGTCATCCGAACACCAGGCCTCAAACAGCCGTTCAAAATGGCTGGAGGGCACAAAATCCGTCGCCCGCGCCCACACCAGCAGGGCCTCGGCGGTTTCCGCCAGTTCGCCAGCGCCGCGATAGCCGTGCCGCATCTGGCCTGCGATCCAGCGCGGATGGGTGGCGCGTCCCAGCAATGCCCGCGCGATATCCGCGCCCGAGCTGCGCAGGCGCGCCGCGCCCGGCTTGGTCATGTCAAGGTGCCAGCTCGCCGGCCGGTTGCCAAGCGAAGCTGCCGCGGCCGCAATGCCACCGCCATGCTGGGCGAGCGTGGTGCTGTCCAGCGCATCCTGTCCCGGCACGTCAAACGTATGCACCAGCGCTTGCGCCGCAGCCAGACGCGCCGCAAAGGCCTCGCCGGCCTGGCGGCCCTCGTCGCCAGCGCCGTAGGCATGGCTGCTGGCAGCCAGATAGGCTGCGCCCAAAGCGCCGCCATCCGTGTCGGAAGCCGGGTTCAGCAAACTGGCAGGGCCCGCACCATAGCTGCCCGCCGCCGGGCCAAAGGCGCGCGGCCCCGGCGCCGCAGCGCGCCGCAGCGGATTGTCGCCGACGTCCTCATCCGACGTGGCAAGCCTTTGCACCACAAGGTCAAACAG
>DAICZI010000279.1 GCA_027311205.1 Beijerinckiaceae bacterium
GGCCCCAAGTGGAGTGCGCCATGCCCCTTGTTGACGTGTTGATGCCCAACCCGATGATGCCAATGATTGCGGCGGGGCTGGAAGGCAGGGTCAGGCTGCACAAACTTTATGAGGCCGCCGATCCTGCAGCGATGCTGCGGTCGGTCGCGCCCGCTATTCAGGCCATGGCGGCGGGTGGTGGCCATCAGGCCATTGATGCCGCCTACATGGCGCAATTTCCTCAGCTCAGGCTCGTGTCGTCGTTTGGCGTCGGTTATGACCATATTGACGCGGCCTATGCCGGCCAGCACGGCATCATCGTCACCAACACGCCCGATGTGCTGAATGAAGAGGTCGCTGACACAGCCATCGGGCTGCTGCTCGCCACCGTGCGGCAATTGCCGCAGGCCGAGCGGCATCTGCGCGCTGGGCTATGGCCGAAGGGTCATTTCCCGCTCACCGCCTCCCTCGCCGGCAAGACAATGGGCATTATCGGGCTCGGCCGGATTGGCAAGGCGATTGCCAAACGTGCGGCGGCCTTCGGCCTCAAGATCGCCTATCATGGCCGCAGCCGCCAGCCGCATTCGCCTTATGCCTATTACGCCAACCTCGTCGATATGGCGGCGGCATGCGACATTCTCATGGTGATTACGCCGGGCGGGCCGCAAACCCGCCACCTCGTGAATGCGCAGGTTCTGGCGGCGCTCGGGCCGGAAGGCGTATTGATCAATGTCGCGCGCGGATCGGTTGTCGATGAACCCGCGCTCATCGCGGCCCTGCAATCAGGGGCGCTTGGATCAGCCGGGCTCGATGTTTTTGCCAACGAGCCGCAGGTCCCGCAAGCGCTGATCGACATGCCGCATGTCGTGCTGCTGCCGCATGTGGGTTCCGCCACGCATCACACCCGCAACGCGATGGCGCAATTGGTGATCGACAACATTCTAGCCTTTGTCGAAGGTCGCCCGCCACTGACCCCGGTGCCGGAAACGCCGCCGACCTGAGGCACCAGCTTTTTTCTTGCCAAAGGCACTGGCAGCGCGCAAGGAGCGCTAGGCTGGGGCCAACGGCCGCGCTGGCTTGAAATCTTGCCAATTGTGCTAGTGAATGCGTTAAATCGTCGTCATTGTGAGTCTGGGCAAGGCAACTCTCCAGGCCGCTTGCCGTATTGTCATGGCGGATGAGGTGTCACCTCACCCCCCGTTCTGTTTGCACGACACTCACCTGAAGAAACCTCGAAGGACTGCGCTCGCCCCCGCCATGACCACAGTCCGCACCGAACCCCAGCCCTTTGGCACTTACGCCCCCAACCCGTTGTTGCAGCACATTTTGCGGGCGACGCGGGTGCCCTCGCACACCTGGGCTGGCAAAAGACGTGCCATTTTTTTGCGCGCGGCTGCCATGAAACAGCTTGGCGCCCGCCCCGTCGATATTGAGGCCCTGGGCGCGCGATTGCGGGTCCATCCGCAGCATAATGTTTGCGAAAAGCGGATTTTGTTCACGCCGCATTATTTTGATGAGCCGGAGCGCGACTTCCTCACGCAGCGGCTGAGACCGGGCTGCACGTTCATCGACATCGGGGCCAATATTGGTGGTTATGCGCTGCACGTCGCGGCAACGATGGGGGCTGGCGCGCGGATCATCGCTGTCGAGCCGCTGGATTGCCTGTTCGAGCGGCTGGTGGTGAATATCAAGCTCAACGCCTTCGCCACGATCAAGGCGCTGGATTGCGCCATCGCCGACAAGGATGGCGAGGTGACTTTGTTCGTCGATGATCGCAACGAGGGAGATTCGTCGATCCGGCTGTTCAACCGTGGCCATGCCGGTGACATGCGCCAGGTGCCTGCCGTGACCCTGATGAGCCTGATCAGCCGCGAAAGGGTGACGCACATCGACGCGCTGAAACTTGATGTCGAAGGCGCGGAGGATATTATCCTCGAGCCGTTTTTTGCGCACGCCCCGCCAGCCCTGCATCCGCGCCTGTTACTGATTCCCGATCTTGGCCGCATCTGGCCGACGGATCTGGTCAGCCTGATCGAGCAGCACAATTATCGCGCTGTCCTGCATACCCGCAGCAACATTGCCTTTGAAAAAATCTGACCGGAGTTGACCATGTCCGAGACCCCATCGATCACTGCCGCCATTCTTGTGATCGGCGATGAAATCCTGTCCGGGCGCACCAAGGACAAAAACATCGGCACCATCGCCGATCATTTGTTTGGGCTTGGCATTGATCTGCGCGAAGTGCGGGTGGTGCCAGACGTGCCTGCGGCCATTATCGCGGCGCTGAATGCGCTGCGCCACGCTTACACCTACGTCTTTACCACGGGCGGGATTGGCCCGACCCATGATGATATTACCGCTGACGCCGTGGCGGAGGCCTTTGGCGTTGAACTGCGCGAAGACCCACGCGCCATCGCGCTGTTGCTGGAGCGGATCAAACCGGAAGACCTTAACGCCGCGCGCCGCCGCATGGCGCGAATACCGGTGGGGGCCGAATTGATCAAAAATTCGATTTCAAAGGCCCCTGGCTTCATGCTGGGCAATGTCATTGTCATGGCTGGCGTGCCCGCCATCATGGCCGCCATGCTGCACGAGGTGACACCCCGCCTGCGCACGGGTGCACAGGTTCAGGTCGTCAATATTGCAACGGTCGATCTGCCAGAAGGAGCCTATGCCACAGCCCTGGGCGCGGTTGCCGAAGCGCATCCCGTCATATCGATTGGCTCTTATCCTTCGCTGGTTGACGGGCGTTTCCACAACCAGATTGTGCTGCGCGGCCGCGACGAGCCGGCGCTGGAGGCCGCGGCGGCGGAGGTACGCGCCATGCTGGCGCGGTTGAAAACAAAGAACTGATCCAGGATACGGATTTCCAGAATGACATCATTAGCTCAAGACCTGCCAGGACTTTTGCGCGGTGTGCGCGGCCGGCTCGCTTTTGACCAACCGCTGGCCGCAACGACCTGGTTTCGTGTGGGCGGCACCGCGGAGGTGCTGTTCTCACCGGCAGACGAAGAGGATCTTGCGGCATTCTTGCAGCAACTGCCGCGCGAAATCCCGGTGAGCACCATCGGACTTGCATCCAACATGATCATTCGCGACGGCGGAATTCCCGGCGTGACGCTCCGCTTGGGCGGGCGGGCCTTTGGCGCCATTGTCACAGAAGGCCAGCGCTTGCGGGCGGGGGTCGCTGCGCCCGACATGCGCGTCGCCCAGGCTGCTGCCGAAGCTGGCATCGACGGCCTGGCGTTCTATCGCGGCATTCCCGGCTCGATTGGCGGCGCGCTGCGGATGAATGCCGGTGCGCATGGCGGCGAAACCACCGACGTGCTGTTGGAAGCGCGCGGCTTTGACCGGGCCGGCAACAGGGTGCGCTTCAGCCATGACGAGATGGGCTT
>DAICZI010000027.1 GCA_027311205.1 Beijerinckiaceae bacterium
CATCATGAGCAGCCCCGCGATGAGCGGGGTTTTTCATCCCTTCCGGCACAAGCGCACAAACGCTTGCCAACTGGACGGAGGAGTGTCCCGAGTGGCAAAGGGGGCGGACTGTAAATCCGCTGGCTACGCCTTCGTAGGTTCGAGTCCTACCTCCTCCACCACTTGTTTATTGGTCCAGCGCTACCGCGCCTGCGGGTGTAGCTCAATGGTAGAGCAGCAGCCTTCCAAGCTGAATACGAGGGTTCGATTCCCTTCACCCGCTCCAGTTTCAAAACACTGTTCGCTTTGCGTGAGCTATACCGGCCGCCCTTTCCTTTGACGCGCCCGTTCCCGGATGCACCGCATCATCGCACGATGACATTGTGAAATTGCCACGGGTCGCTTTCGTCAATATCTTCGGGGAACAGCCCGCCGCGATTGTGCAGAGGCGTCCAGCCGGTATAATGGCCGGTCACTGGCCCAAGATAGGGTGTTTGCACCTCAAGACAGCGGCGGAAATCCATTTCGTCGGCTTCCAGAATGCCGGCCTTGGGGTTTTCCAGCGCCCAGACCATGCCGGCCAGCACGGCGGACGTCACCTGCAGGCCGGTGGCGTTCTGATAGGGCGCGAGGGAGCGGGCCTCCTCAACCGAAAGCTGCGAGCCATACCAATAGGCATTTTTGGCATGGCCGTAGAGCAGCACCCCCAATTCATCAATGCCATCGAGAATTTCGCTTTCGCCCAGAATATGCGAGGCGGGCTGGCGCTGCCATTGCGCACCGGCCATTTCATCGAGCGACAGAACGGCATCATCGGCGGGGTGGTAGGCATAGTGGCAGGTGGGCGCATAGGTGATCTTGCCGGCCTCGCGCACACTGAAATAATCGGCAATCGAAATCGCCTCATTATGCGTCACCAGAAAGGCATGCTGCGCCTGCGCTGTTGGCGTCCAGGAACGCACTTTGGTGCCAGCGCCCGGCCGCAGCAGATAAATCGCGCAATCGGGGCCAAAATCATGACGGCGGCCTTCCGGCGGCAGGCGCTTTTCATGCGTGCCAAAGCCGAGTTCGGCTGGCTGCAAACCTTCCGACACAAAACCTTCGACCGACCAGGTATTGACGAACACGCCGCGCGGCTTGGGACTTTTGGCCCGCTGCGTGTCGCGCTCTGCAATATGGATGCCCTTGACGCCGCAGCGTTGCATCAGCCGCGCCCAATCCTCCCGCGAGCGCGGGTCATCATGGCTGATGCCGCAATCTTTGGCGACATTCAGCAGGGCTTGCTTGACGAACCACGACACCATGCCCGGATTGGCCCCGCAGGTTGTCACCGCGCTGGGGCCCGTTTTCAGCGTGCGGCGCAAATCCAGCATGGATTCACGCAAAGCATAATTGGAGCGCTGCGACACGGTGAGGCGCGTGTCGGTGTAAAACCCCGGCCAGGGCTCGATGCACGTGTCGATATAAAGGGCATTGATTTCGTGGCAAAGCCGCACCAGCGCCACCGAGGACACTTCAACGGAAAGATTGACCAGAAACCCCTGCCCGCCGCCTTCTGTGAGCAACGGCTTCAGCACATCAGCGTAATTCTCCCGCGTCAGAGCCATTTTGATAAAGCGGATGCCGCGCTCATCAAGGAGTTCGCGTCCCCCGTCATCGGGCGCGATCACCACCATGCGCTTGCGATCATGGGCAATATGGCGCTATATCAACGGCAAAGTCCCTTTGCCGATCGAGCCGAAGCCGATCATCACAAGCGGCCCATCGCAACGGGCAAGGACAGGCGCGGCGCCTTTGGTGGCATTCGGCATGGCGGGGGGCTCTCACAAGAGAAAAAGTCTTGCGCCCTGATGCGATGAAAATGTGACAGTTGCAAGTTTGCCCTGTCCTGCGTCCCTGTCCGGAGCCGCGCCCTAGCGCTGCCCGAACCGCGAAGGCGAGCGCTGGAACAGGCTGGCGATGAGATCATCACCGCCATAACCGTCAATCGGATACATCGCCGTCGTGACATGGAGCTCAAAGCCCGCCAGTTCAGGCGTCGGAAACTCTTCGGTGACGAGACCACTTATCCGGTGCCTGATGAAATCAAGGTCAGCGCGATACCGCAGCAAGGGCAGGAGCACGGCAAAACGGCGTTGCGGCAGCCGGGCAATCAAATCATGGCGCCTCAACCGTGGCCGCAGGGTCGAGACCAGCCTTTGCTCTATGGCGGGCAGGATGCGTTCGGCGGGAGGGCGACCACTACGGCGAGGCTCGATGCCAACCAGACCGGCGCAACGACTGCGCACCAGCGACATCTCGACCACACGATCAACCTCTTGCAGAAAAACATCATGCTCGAAGACATCGCAGCGCGACTCCGTGAAGTCCCATTCCGGCTTGATCACCGCCGAACGCCGCTCGAAGCGCTCGGCAGCCGCGCTGGCTTTGGCGGCCATCTCGCCCTGGACAAGTCCCCCAACGGACTGGGCGCAGATTTCCAGCCTGTGCAATTTTTCGGCATCAAATGTGTCGGCATGGCGCGAAATCAGCGTCAGAACCCCCATCACGTCGCCCTTGTCATCACGCACCGGCACGCCGGCATAAAAGCGCAAATGCTCATCGCCAATGACCGAGGGGTTCTCGGCAAACCTTGGGTCGCGGCGCAAGTTGGTGACGACCATCGGCTGGCCGCTACGCAGCACTACCGCCGAAATGGCCTCTCGGAAGGGAATGTTTTGCCGGGATGCTCCCAGACAGTGGCGCACTTCAAAGTGGCTGGATTTTGCCACCAGCAGCGCCACGATATCGACCGCGAAGCTCGCCTTTGCCGTTTCCAGGAGATCCCCGACGCACGGTGGCTGTTGCGCCAACGTTTGATTCAAGGGAAGGACCCGGGAACGCATGGGCGCCCCGGCGCTGAACATGTGAACGATATTACCCATTTCTTGCCCCAGATTTTGCAGGGTCTCGATACGCATCGAGCCCCATGTCAGCATTTGATTGTTAACAAAATCTTAATTCTAAAACTGTTCGTCCTTAAACCATTTCCAGAAAGACTATAAATCCCGGAAATTTTATAATAATATCGGGCGTGCTTTTTATGTATATTTCAAAATATGAACGCTTGGAGATTTCGCTTGCGCTAGAGCACTCCCCGTATGTTCTGACTCGCATTTTTGAGGAGGTGGGATTCCCTTATGCCCAGGAATGGGCGAATCTGCGCTCCTCTCTGATTTGGGGGCGCAAGATGTTGCGAGGCCATTCCTTCGATCTGCGCATGTGTGTGATTGCGTTGGTTGAAGGCGGGGTGTCGCGGCGGGCTGCGGCGCGGCCATTGCTGGTTTCTGAATCGTCGGCGATAAAGTGGTTCAGGCGCTTTAGGGAAACGGGCAGCTTTGCTGAAACGCCCGGCAAGAAAGCGAGGCCATCACCGCTGGACGCCCATGCGGAATGGTTGCTGGCTTTGGTCGCCCGCGAACCCGACCTGACGCGCGCCGGGATTGAAGCCCGTCTTCTCGATGAGCTTGATTGCAAAACCACCGACAGCTCGATCGCGCGGTTTTTTCAGCGCCACAAACTCAGCTATAAAAAAACGCTGCACGCCAGCGAACAGCACCGGGAAGACGTGGCCCCAGGAAGACGTGGCCAAGGCGCGCGTAGAATGGAGAAAGGCGCAACTGGCGCTTGATCCGGACAAACTGGTTTTCGTCGATGAAACCGGCACAAACACCCGGGTGACGCGCACGCGCGGACGCTGCCGGAAGGGCACGCGTCTGGTCGATGACGCGCCGCAGGGGCACTGGAAAACAACGACCTTCGTGGCCGGGTTGCGCCATGACGCCATCATTGCGTCCCTGGTCATCGATCGGTCGATGAACGTCGTGATCTTTCAGGCCTGGCTGGCGCAGAACCTCGCGCCAACCCTGACCGAAGGCGACATTGTCGTCATGGACAACCTGCCGGCTCACAAGGTTGCAGGCGTGCGCGATCATCGAAAGCACGGGTACCAGGCTGTTGTATCTGCCGCTTTATTCGCCCGATCTCAATCCCATCGCGATGATGTTCGCCAAGCTCAAGGCCCTGCTGCGAAAAGCCAGGGAAAGAACCCTCGATAAACTATGGGATCGCATCGGTGCCATCCTCGACGAGCTCAGCCCACCTGAATGCGCAAATTATTTCCGGCATGATAGCTATGGATCAAGTCAGCCGGGGTATGCTCCAGTTCCGGTTTGGTGTTCGGATCGACTGCTGATACTGGCGCATGTGGAATGGAAAAGCCAAGCTTGCGCAGAAAAGTATCGACAGCATCCGCCCGGTTATGCATCAATTCCGGGGCGAACCGGGCAGCAGAAGGTCCACGGCGCCGTCCCGAAAGTTCTGGACCGCGTTGCAGGCGCTGGACGGTTATCTTGGTGGCCAGAGTCACTGGCTGGTCAATTATGCCGAACACCATCGGGCTGGATCGCGAGCTGGAACCGCGATCACCGAAGGCACAGCCAATTTCCTGGTGAACCGCCGAATGAATAAATCGCAGTAGATGCGCTGGTCGCGGCGCGGCGCCGATCTCTTGTTGCAAGGTCGCTGCGCCGTCTACAATGGCACGTTCGACACTGCATATTGGCGAAAGTTCCAACCAACTAACGATTCATCCCCATCAATTGCAATCGCCGCCTGACCGCCAAGCTTGAGCCGGTCCCTGTTATCCGTCGCTCAGGCTTTGAAATCCATGGGAAAGACGAATGATGACAAACAAGCCAACACGCACTGAAACTGATACGTTTGGCCCGATTGAAGTGCCAGCCGATCACTACTGGGGTGCTCAGACGCAGCGCGCGCTGGAGACTTTCAGGATTGGCGCGGAGCGGATGCCGTTGCCGCTCATTCATGCCCTCGGGCTGGTCAAGCAGGCTGCCGCTTTGGTCAATGGCGAGCTGGGACTTTTGCCAGCCCCCCTGACGGCCGCCATTGCAGGGGCCGCGCAAGAGACGGCAGCCGGAGAGCGCGACGCAGAATATCCCCTGCTGATCTGGCAGACAGGGTCCGGTACCCAAACCAACATGAACGTGAATGAGGTCATCGCCAATCTAGCCAATGAGCGACTTGGCAGCGCACGCGGGACCAAGTTCCCCGTGCATCCCAACGATCACGTCAATCTTGGGCAATCATCGAACGACTGTTTTCCCACCGCGATGCACATCGCCACGGTATTGCAGATCAAGCATCATCTTTTCCCGGCGCTAGAGCAATTGCACCAGGTTTTAGCGCAGAAAGCCGACGCCTTTGATGATATCGTCAAGATTGGCCGCACCCATTTGCAGGATGCCATACCGATCACCCTCGGCCAGGAATTTTCCGGCTATAGTGCGCAAGTGGCGCTGGGCCGCGCCCGCATCGAGGCGACCTTGCCGGGATTATGGGCGCTGCCACAAGGCGCAACGGCGGTCGGCACTGGCTTGAACACGCATCCGCGCTTTGCCGATGCTTTTGCAGAGCAGATGAGCACCCTCACGGGGCAACCCTTCACGTCCGCAGCCAATAAATTCGAGGCGATAGCCGCGCATGACGCGATGGTGTTTACCCAGGGAGCGCTGACCAGTCTGGCGTCGGGCCTGTTCAAGATTGGCAGCGACATCCGCCTGATGGGATCAGGGCCGCGCGCCGGGCTGGGCGAGTTGCGCTTGCCGGAAAACGAGCCCGGCTCTTCAATCATGCCGGGCAAGGTGAACCCGACGCAGATCGAAGCCTTGTGCATGGTTTGCGCGCAGGTCATGGGCAACAACACAATTGTTGCCTTTGCAGATAGCCAGGGGCAGTTTGAACTGAATGTCTTCAAGCCCCTGATCGCCAACGCTGTGTTGCAGTCCATTCGTATTCTGGCGGATGCGGCAACGAGTTTTGCCATCCATTGCATCACCGGGATTGAGGCCGACCGCGCGCGTATAGATGATCTGTTGCGGCGGTCCCTGATGCTGGTGACCGCTCTGGTGCCCATCATCGGCTACGACAAGGCCGCCAGTATCGCCAGGACGGCGCACGCCGAGGGGCTCACATTGCGCGAAGCAGCCTTGCGCAGCGGCTATGTCAGCACCGAAAGTTTTGACCGGCTGGTGCGTCCGGAGGCAATGACCGGCCACGCCAAACCGCTCTAGAAATCAACGCAAGAGAACGGGAGCGTCGTGCGCCCGTTGCCAACGCCGCTGGGGCGCTGGAGACCGCCTCGGAAACCGAAGTGCCGCTCTGCCTCAAGACCGACTTGGCCGGCCCTTGTGATGCGTTGGGGTTGGCCGCTCAAAGGACGCGGGCACTGAGCCCACCATCGACCGGCAGGCACACACCGGTGATGTATTGCGCCTGGTCGGACGCAAGAAACACGGCGGCATGGGCGACGTCCCAGCCGGTACCCATCCGCCCCATGGGGCACGCGGCATTTCGCGCCGCGACCATGGCATCGGCGTCGGCATATTGGCCGGAAATCTGCTGGTAAATCAGCGGCGTATCCATGAGGCCAGGCAAGATCGCATTGACCCTGATACCTTTGGCGGCATATTGCAATGCCAGTGCGACGGAAGCCTGATTGACCGCCGCCTTGGTGGCATAATAGGCAAAATACGGATAGGAAACGTAGCGGATCGACGCCAATGAGGAAATATTGGTGATGACGCCGCGCCCCTGCGCTTCCATGATCGGCAGCACATATTTGCAGGCGAGATAGACGCTTGAAAGATTGAGATCGACGGAGTCTTTCCAATCGGCCTCCGACAATTCCACGGGTCCGCCCATGTGGGTGGCCCCGACATTATTGTGCAGAATGTCGATGCGCCCGCATGATGCAAAGGCGGCAGCCACGCTGCGGGCGACGTCACTGGCTTTGGTCACATCCGCAGTAATTTCATCGGCAATGCCGCCTTCGCCCCTGATGAGCGCCGCTGTTTCCGCCGCTGCTGCGGCAACGATATCGACCGCGATCACCCGTGCTCCCGCCCGCGCATAGGCCACCGCCGCGGCCTTGCCATTGCCCCAGCCGGGGCCAACCGATCCCGCGCCAAACACGAGGACCACGCGGCCTGCCAGACGATCATCCTTCATGCCATCTCCCTTCGCTCACAGCGCTTCCAGCACAAGCTCCATCGTCATCAGCACCGGATTGTCGCCCTGGTGCAGCAGGCCACCCGACAGGTTGCCCTCATAATCGACAAGCTCGATCTCGATCCTGGCGTCACCATCAGCGACGGTGCCGGAGCGGATTGACATTTCGGTGGCAAAAGGCGTGCTGATCCGGCCATCGGCATAATGCGCGCCAATCAAGCTGCCAACGCCGCCGCGAATGAGGGCGCGGGCGATGCCGTGCTGTCGGCAATAATCCTGAAGCGCTGCCGCGAGATCCTGATTGGGGCGCAGGCGCAGCGCATGGAAGGGTGCGCTGTTTGCCCCCTCGCCACGCGGTTCAAACAACGTGAAACCGGTCTCCGCATCCGCCACCGCTTCAAAGGCTGCATCACCAAGCCCGGTTGCCGCAACCACCAGCGGCGCGGCAAGGCGGGTCTCCTCGGGGAGAATATGCCCGCCGCTTTGGTGGCCACTCGCCTCCTGCCAAAAGGCATGACAATGAAAAAACGGCTGCCCAAACCGTCGGCCAAAGGTCAAAGCTCCTGACCTCAGCCGGGTTATCCCTTCGGGCCGGAATGTCTCGCTGTAGAAAGCGGCGTGGGCCGGCGTCGGCGGCAGAGCAGGCATCACATAGGCCAAGGGCGCGAACGCACCATCGCCAAAGCGCAGGACGCCGCTGGCCATGCCATGGGCTGCAAAGGCCGCAGCCACAGCATCGAGCAGACGCTGGCCTGCGGGCAAGACAGTTTCAAAATTCAGGCCGCGCGTCACCACCGCTGCATGGCGCGTTTCCGGAGGCGGGCCGGGCTGAAGGATGCGTCTCATCGGTGACCCGGTAGCGATGCGGGCTCGGCAAGGCTGCCCTCGGCCTCGATCTTCTCGCGGATCAAGCGCTTGGGCACTTTGCCATAGCCCGATTTGGGCAAGGCATCCCAGAACAAGTAGCGCTTGGGCAGTTTGTAGCGGGCCATCCTGCCTTCGAGGAAGGCAGCAAGATCGGCCTCGCTGGCCTGCGCGCCCGCGCGCCGCACACAAACCGCAATGCCGATTTCGCCCCACTTCGCATCGGGCACCCCGAGCACGGCGACTTCAGCAATAGCCGGATGCGTGAGAAGTTTTTCCTCAATTTCACGCGGATAAATATTGGAACCGCCGGAAATATACATGTCGGAGGCGCGTCCGGTGATGAACACGAAGCCCTGCGCATCCATGTGGCCGAGATCGCCAGTGCGAAACCACCCCTTGCGGAAGGCTTTGGCATTGGCTTCGGGATTATTGTAATAGCCCGCGAAAACCGCCGGGCCAATGACGCAGATTTCGCCGGTTGTATCGGGCGGCAGTTCCTCGCCGGATTCATTCTGGATCGATACCTGCATGCCGGTGCGCTCGAAACCGCAGGTGCCGAGCCGCGTATTGGCACCATCGGCTTCATCATGCAGGGCGGCTGGCAGCACCGTGATATTGCCCGTGACCTCGCCGAGCCCGAAATATTGCACCAGCACCGGCCCAAATTTACGCAGCGCGAATTTCTGATCCTCGCGGTACATCGGTGCGCCGGCATAAATGATGCTGCGCAGGCTCGAATGGTCATGGAGGTCGGCGGCAGGATGTTCAGCGAGCATTTTCAGAATGGTCGGCACAGTGAAAAGATTGGTGATGCGATGGGCGGCGATCAGCCGGAACGCCTCGTCAATATCGAAGCGATCCGATGACAACAGCACGGTTTTGGCCCCGCGTGCCACCTGGTTGAGCTGATGCACGCCTGCGCCATGTGACAGCGGGGCCACCACCAGCGACGCATCGTTTTCATCCGTGCCCGGCACCAGGTCACTTAGATGATTGGTGATGACAAAGGCCATTTGCCCATGCGTCAGCACCGCCGCTTTCGAGCGACCCGTTGTGCCGGAGGTGAAAAAGAACCAGCACGGATCGTCATAGTCGACCGCGCAGTCTGGCAGGCTGGTGCCAAGCGCCGCCGTAACCAGCGGTGCCAGCGCAAAATCACCGGAAGCGCCCGGCCCGATGCGGCCAATCCAGCGAACTTCGGGGACACTGGCGGCTATGGCTTCGGCATGGCCGTTGAACGCAGCGTGGCACAGCATGAGTTCGGCTCCCGAATCGCGCGCCAGCTCAATGACCTCGGCGGGCGTCAGGCGGAAGTTGGTGGGCACCCATACAGCACCGAGCCGAAAGGCGGCGAACATGGATTCGAACATTTCATTGCAATTGCTCGAATGCACCAGGATGCGGGTGCCTTTGGTGGCGCCGTGAGCGGCAAGCACCGCCGCCATGGCCGAGACACGCGCGTCGAGCAAACGCCAGTCAAGCACCAGATCACCCCAGACAAAGGCCGGACGCTCGGGAAACCGGCGGGCATTCTGACGCAGCGGATGCGCCAGATTCGCCACGCGGCGGCTGACGGGCGCCGTGCCGCCTGCTGGTGGGGCCAGGCTGGACATGGCGACGCTTCCTCCAATTGACATGATTTGTCTAATTTGCCACTTATGTCTGACAAAGAAAAGTATAATTCCGTCAGGAGCAGAGGACGGGATCAAGGGGTCGAAATCCATTCCTCAAGGAGCCATGCCATGCAAGCCTTATCGCGTCGTCATTTCACCAAAAGCGCTGGCGCGCTGGCGATTTCCAGCTTTGCCATAGGCACAGCCAGGGCGGCCCAGTTCACCTATAAATATGCCAATAACCTGCCGCTTGCCCATCCGATGAACAAGCGCGCGGCGGAAGCCGCCGCCAAAATCAAGGACGAGACCGGCGGGCGGTTTGAACTCAAGATTTTCCCGTCGAGCCAGCTCGGCTCTGACACTGACACGCTCGATCAAGTCCGCTCGGGCGCGGTTGATTTCTTCACCTTGTCAGGCTTGATCCTCTCGACGCTGGTGCCGGTTGCCGCCATCAATGGTGTCGGGTTCGCTTTCAAGGACTATCCGACTGTCTGGAAAGCCATGGATGGCCCGCTCGGCACTTTTGTGCGCGCGGAAATCGCCAAATCGGGCTCAATTTTTGCTTTCGACACCATTTGGGACAATGGCTTCCGCCAGACCACGACGTCGAGCAAGCCGATTGTGACGCCCGCCGATCTGGTCAATCTGAAAATCCGCGTCCCGCCCGCGGCGCTGTGGACCTCGATGTACAAGGCCTTCGGCGCAGCACCGACCACCATCAATTTCAATGAGGTCTATACCTCGTTGCAATCAAAGGTCGTCGATGCCGAGGAAAATCCGCTGGCGATTGTTGACACGGCGAAGCTCTACGAGGTGCAGAAATATTGCTCCCTGACCAACCACATGTGGGATGGCTTCTGGTTCCTGGCCAACACCGCCAACTGGAAAGCGCTGCCCAAGGACATTCAGGCGATTGTCACGAAGCACATCAATGCTGCGGGCCTGCTGGAACGGGCCGACGTCGCGACGCTGACCACCGGACTGCAAAAGAGCCTGACGGCGAAAGGCATGGTGTTTAATGCCGTTGAATCGCATCAGCCTGAAATTCGCATCCAACCAAAGTCTCTAACCCAAACTCCCCGCTACCAAGTCAAACTTGACGCCGATCTGACCTGGATGGGCACGCCTTTTGCCGATCAAG
>DAICZI010000280.1 GCA_027311205.1 Beijerinckiaceae bacterium
CATGGCAGCGCAGTTTGACGTGAGGGCAACTAGCGTCACGATAGCGCGGTTTTCAAAATGAGGGGAGTGCTGAGCACACAACCCGCCGTCATTGCGAGAGCTGGCTGATGCTTTTCGACCTACAATTCATTCTGCCGCAGCGCCGCAATGATGTCGGCCACTTTCAGCGCTGGGGCTGAAAAAGCCAGCCTGGCGCGTTTGTCGCCCGCAGCCAAAGTGAGGCCAGCGCCATCGAGCGCTATGGCTCGCCAACCCTGGCCCGGTGCGCCGGCGCGCTCCGCGAAGGCCTGGGCCTCGTCGCGATTGATAGCGGCCAACAGGGCTGGTTCCGCTTCGGCGAGGCCGGGCACATTGGGCACCAGCAAGGCACGAGCCGCATAATCGGCGGCCCGCGCAAAGCCGCCGTTCAGATGCGCTGAAACCAGATCAACCCGCCAGAAGTCGAAATCACTGAAATCCGCATAACGGGCGGCCTTGGGGTTTTGTGCCAGAAACCGGGCCCGCCAGTGCCCACGTTCGGCATAGTCGGCGCTTTTGCGGGCATTTCCAACCAACGTCAGACGCGGATGGGCGAGTGGATCTCCCTTGCCGGGCGTTGTCAGCAGCAAGGCGCAGCGCGAGTCAGCAGTGAGCGCCCTGGTGTGGATCGACAATGCTGAAAGCAGCAGGATCGGCGAACCGTCAAAATCCGTCGCCATGGTCGCCAGCGTCGCCAGGGGATAACCCGTTGTGGGTGCAAGGCTCGCCAGCGTCACGCTGGTGGCAAGGCGCACCATCGTTCGGGAAGCATCAAGGTTGGCGTCAATTTCGGTCATGGCGGCTCGGATCAATGTCGCAAGGCTCTGGCCAGGAAGCTAAAACGCGGCCAGCACCATCCCCTAGTACAAGTTGGGTAAACATCTCATGTTTTCAACGCGGTCGGCGGCATTAAATTCCATTTACTTCTGGGCGCAAATTGTGGCTGAAAGCGCGTTTGCAATTGCGAGTTTTTCGAGATAGGACAGAAAGGTTGACCCTTTCAAAGGGTGATTGAATGCGCGTGGGAGCGTGACATGGAAACGGTGAACCCGCAGGCCCTGGATTGTTGTGATGCGGTGCACATTGCACCGGCGTCAAAACGCAGGGCGACCGATTTTGCTGCCCGTTCACCTTCCAAGGATACTGCCATGTCGCACTCTTCATACGGACTTCCCCAGGCCCAGGGCCTCTACCATCCCTCGCATGAGCATGATGCCTGCGGCGTAGGCTTTATTGCGCGGCTCAGCAACGAAAAGTCGCACGACATTGTCGAGCGCGGCCTCGAAATCCTGCTGAATCTTGATCATCGCGGCGCGGTTGGCGCCGATCCGAAGGCGGGCGATGGCTGCGGCATGCTGGTGCAGATCCCGCATGATTTCTTTGCCGCAGAGGCCACACGGCTCGGGTTTCATCTGCCAGCACCGGGCGATTACGGCGTCGGCTTTTTCTTTGTGCCGAAGGTTGAAGGCGCGCGCGCCGTGGTCGAGGACGTGATTCGCCACGCCGTCATGGCCGAGGGCCAGACCTTGATTGGCTGGCGCGAGGTGCCCGTGGATTCGAGCGTGCTGGGCGAGAGCGTCAAGCCGACCGAGCCGCTCTGCCTGCAAGCCTTCATCGGGCGCAGCGATGACATTGCCGATGTCGATGCCTTCGAGCGCAAGCTGTTCATTCTGCGCAAGGCCATTTCCAACCGCGTGCGCGAAGTCTCGGACTTGCATAATCGCGGGTTCTATCCGGTGTCGCTATCGGCCCGCACCGTGGTTTACAAGGGCATGTTGCTGGCCACCCAGCTCGGGGATTATTTTGCCGACCTGCGCGATGCCCGCTTCGCCTCGGCGATGGCGCTGGTGCATCAGCGGTTTTCGACCAACACCTTCCCCTCGTGGCAATTGGCCCATCCCTACCGCATGGTCGCCCATAACGGCGAGATCAACACGCTGCGCGGCAATGTCAACTGGATGGCGGCACGCCAGGCGTCAGTCGCCAGCGAGCTTTATGGCGCGGACATCACCAAGCTCTGGCCGATTTCCTATGAAGGCCAGTCCGACACTGCCTGCTTCGACAATGCGCTCGAATTTCTGGTGCAGGGCGGCTATTCGCTCGCCCATGCCATGATGATGCTGATCCCCGAGGCCTGGGCCAGCAACCCGCTGATGAACGAGGAGCGGCGGGCATTCTACGAATACCATGCCTCGCTGATGGAGCCGTGGGACGGCCCGGCCGCGGTGGCCTTCACCGACGGCCGCCAGATCGGCGCGACGCTCGACCGCAACGGCCTGCGCCCGGCGCGTTATCTGGTCACCGACGATGGCCTCGTGGTCATGGCCTCCGAAATGGGCGTCTTGCCGATCCCGCAGGAGCGCATCATCACCAAGTGGCGGCTGCAACCGGGCAAGATGCTGCTGGTTGATCTTGAGCAAGGCCGTATCATTGCCGATGACGAGATCAAGGCGTCGCTGGCGACCGCCTCGCCGTATCGCGCATGGGTAAAGCGCACGCAAATCGTGCTGGAAGATCTGAAGCCGATGGACGCGCGGGCCTCACGCACTGATGTTCCCCTGCTCGATCGCCAGCAGGCATTCGGCTATACGCAGGAAGACCTCAGCCTGTTAATGTCGCCCATGGCGGTCACGGGCCAGGAAGCCGTCGGTTCGATGGGCACCGATACGCCCGTTTCCGTGTTGTCCGATCTGTCCAAGCTGCTTTACACCTATTTCAAGCAGAATTTCGCACAGGTCACCAACCCGCCAATTGATCCGATCCGCGAAGAACTGGTGATGAGCCTTGTGTCCTTCATTGGCCCGCGCCCGAACATTTTTGATTTCGAGGGCAATACCAAGCGCAAGCGTCTTGAGGTGCGCCAGCCGATCCTGACCAATGCCGATCTCGAAAAGATCCGCAACATCGGCCAGATCGAGGAGACTTTCGACACGCGCACGCTCGACATCACCTTCGCCACCGAGCGCGGGGCCGATGGTCTGCCTGCCATGCTCAGCCGCCTTTGCGAGCGGGCTGAGGCGGCGTGCACCAGCGGTTACAATATCATTATACTGTCAGACCGGATGGTCGGACCGGATCGCGTGCCGATTCCGGCGCTGCTGGCAACCGCCGCCGTGCATCATCACCTGATCCGCAAGGGTCTGCGCACCTCGGTTGGTCTGGTTGTCGAAACCGGTGAAGCCCGCGAGGTGCATCATTTTGCCTGCCTGGCAGGCTATGGCGCGGAAGCCATCAACCCGTGGCTGGCTTTCGAGACGCTGGAAGCGATGGCCGATGATTTCCCCGCCGAGGTCGATGGCTATGAGGCGGTCAAGCGCTAC
>DAICZI010000281.1 GCA_027311205.1 Beijerinckiaceae bacterium
GCATAAAGAATGGTCTTCACGACTGCCGCAACTTCCGGCCAGTGCGGTGGGTTGTTGGGCAGGTTGGCGATCACCAGCTTGTGGAAGGTCGGCTTGCTGCGGGCGTTGGAGTGCTTGCCTCCGACCCAGACAGCGAATTTGGTCGAATCTGCACCGTTGATCTGCATGGGCGGACAGGGCGGATAGCACGCACCGCAGCAGACACATTTGCTTTCGTCGACTTCCAGCGATGGCTTGCCGTTGACCAAGGCAGGGCGGATCGCCGCCACTGGGCACCGCGCAACAACGGCGGGGCGCTCGCAGACCTTCGATACCAGATCATGGTTGATCTTCGGTGGCTTGGTGTATTGCACGTTGATCGAAATGTCGCCCTGGCCGCCGCAGTTGATCTGACAGCAGGACGTGGTGATGCGAACCCGGTTCGGCATTTCCTCCGTGATGAACTCCTGATGCATCATGTCCATCAGGTTTTTCACGACACCTGAAGCATCAGTGCCGGGGATGTCGCAGTGCAGCCAGCCCTGGGTGTGGGAAATCATCGACACCGAATTGCCGGTTCCGCCAACCGGGAAGCCGTGCTTGTTCAATTCATCAATCAGCGGCTGAACCTTGTCGAACGAGCTCAGCATGAATTCAATGTTGCTGCGCGTGGTGAAGCGCACATGGCCCTCGGCGAACTTGTCGCCAATGTCGCACAGCAGGCGGATTGTGTATACGTCCATCTGGCGCTGTGTGCCCGCGCGCACGGTCCATACCTGATCGCCGCTCTTGGCAACATGGTGCAGCACGCCGGGGCGAGGCCTGTCATGCCATGCCCAGGCACCATAGTTCTTCTTCAGAAGCGGGTGCATGTAGGGGAAGGGATCCGGAACGCCGGATTCGATGGCTCTGCGCGGCTTGGTCGCGATGTTCATGGACAAGTTCTCCCAAGAGATTTTTTTGTGACTGGTCGGGGCGCGGCGTGCCCAAGGACGGAGTCGCCGCGCAAAATTCCAGACTATTCGGCGGCGACGTCAAGCCCGCCTTCGCGCGCCTTGCGCTCGAAGTATTTGTCGGCTTCGAGGGTGAAATCATCGGTGCGCACATAGCAAGACGTCCGCGGATGATTGACCATGTTGGGGTCGGGCTCGACGCCAATCGCTTCAAGGAAAGCTGGCAGGCCGATACGGTCCATGGTCTCGCAGATGCGCTCATGTTCAAGGGCATTTTCGGCAAAGAAATCCATCAGCTTGCGGCCGAATTCCATCAGCTTCTGGTAATCCTCGTCGGTGTCGAGCTTCATGAACGGCACAACCACCGTGCCCATCAGGTCACCGACCTTGAGGGCGCGCTTGCCACCAACCAGAATGGTCGCACCGCGGTCGTCGCCGGGCGAGAATGCCTTGTTCATGACATTCAGGCAGTGCATGCAGCGCACGCATGACTTGTTGTCGACATCGATCGTATCATCGTCATTCAGGCTCAGCGCCCTGGTCGGGCACATCGAGATGACCTTGTCGATGGTGTATTTGCGACCAGCCTTGGCCACATAGGCCTTCACTTCTTCCTGGTTGACTTTCATGTCGTCGCGCCAGGTGCCGATGACGGCAAAATCTGCACGGTGGATCGCATTGACGCAATCGTTGCCGCAACCGGAGAACTTGAACTTGAACTTGTAGGGCAAAGCCGGACGGTGCATCTCGTCCATGAATTCGTTCAGCACTGTGCGGTGCGCCTTGACCTCGTCATAGCAGGACATTTCGCAACGTGCATGGCCGACACAGCTGGTCGAGGTGCGCAGCGACGGGCCAGCGCCACCAAGATCAAAACCTATCTCATTCAATTCGTCGAAAGCTGGCTGGACGGCATCGGACGAGCAACCCTGAAACATGATGTCGCCGCTCTGGCCGTGGAAGGCAATCAGGCCCGAGCCGTGCCTCTCCCAAATGTCGCAGAGCTGGCGCAAAACGTCGGTGGAATAATGGTAACCCGCCGGCGGCTGAATGCGTAGCGTATGAAATTCCTTGGAAGCCGGGAACTTGGCGGCAACTTCGGAAAAGCGCGGAATAACGCCGCCGCCGTACCCGAAGACCGAAACAGTTCCGCCCTTCCAGAAACCGGTCCGCTCCTCATAGGAATGCTCTAGCTGCCCGAGAAGGTCGTTCATCATCGGGGCATATTGCTTGCCGGTCGAGTCACGCAGCCGCTTCAGCCCCGTGACGAAGCTCGGCCACGGCCCGCCTTCGAGCTGGTCGAGCATCGGGGTCGGATGCTGGCCTTCAGCTTTGCCATTTGCACCGGACGCTTGATTTGTTTTGGTCTTGTCTTCGCCTGACATGATTTGTCTCTCCCCGTTGCCGTCAGAAGGGCCAACCGCCATCTGAACCAACCAGACGCTGCTTACGACCACGTTTGTCTTCTGATTTCCTGCCGCCTCCCGATCCGGTGGCGCGTATGGAAATAGCAAATTCAGGCCGCTGCATTTTTCATGCGTTCTTATCTGGCGAAGAATAACAGAAAATTCTAATATGTGAATAGGAGCGGGGAAAAAAAACGTCGCAGGTTGCGCGCACCTCTGTGGCAAGGCACGTTCCCGTGCGACGACCCAGAACAGATAAGCCTGATCAAACCGACAGGTAACAAAGGTGGGAAATGATGACAGACGCAGTGGATAAGCGAAATGTTCATGCAGTCTTCGGGCCAAAGCGGGGGCCGTTCAGCCTCGACGACGATCAGGCTTACAGTATCTGGCGCCACAATAAATTGGCTGCCTACCCGGAAAGCCTCGAGGATATGCTGGTCGAAATTGCCAACCCTTCCTGTCTTACGGCGCGAGAACGTGCAAAAATAACGCAGGTGTGCCAGCGCGCCAATATGGCCTTTTACCACTTTGGCGCAGGCACGGATGACGAGCGCCGGACTCGGATGGATCTGCTTGCCTTTGGATCGGCGATCGGCCTCACCGCGATGGAAGATCACCGTTCCGCCGAAGCCGACGGCGTGGTGCGAATCGAGGTGGTCAGCAGTGGCGGGCGACTTGGTTACATCCCCTACACCGACAAACCGATCAAATGGCACACCGACGGATATTACAATTATCATGGCCCCGAACGCAGCGTGCGGGCCATGCTGCTGCACTGCCACCGGAACGCGGTCGAAGGCGGCATCAACCGGCTGCTCGACCACCACATTGCCTACATCCGCCTGCGCGATGCCAATGCTGGCCATATTGCGGCCCTGATGCACCCTGCCGCCATGACCATTCCGGCCAGTGTCGAGGAAAATGGCCGAATCCGCGCTGAAAACACCGGTCCGGTCTTTTACGTCGATCCGCGAAATGGCGCCCTCGGCATG
>DAICZI010000282.1:0-2913 GCA_027311205.1 Beijerinckiaceae bacterium
GATCCAGAAGGGTGCTGAGGTTCGGACGGAAACTGGCGCGCGCGTTACCAATGTTGCCGAAACTGCGCAGCTGGCGAAGAGCTGGAAGCGCGATATGCACAGCCATGGTGGGCGCGACCTGATGCACGCAATGATTTCGGCGCGGGCGAACGAGAATGTCGAGAGTTTTCCGGAGGCGGTTCGTGCGCATCTGGCGACGCAATTTGCCGATCACAAATACACGTTCGGGATCCACACCGACAAGGCGCAGGGATCACGGGGACATATTCATGCGCATGTTCTGGTGGCGGTCAAAAGCCAAAGCGGGGTTCGGTTTAATCCGAACAAGGAGCAACTTCTGGGCTGGCGACAGAACTGGGCCGAGGTCGCACGGGGACAGGGTCTGAAGATTGTGGCAACGCAAGCGATGACGCAGGCCAATACGCAGACCTATGGTGATCGTGACAAGGCGATTGTCGAGGTGGCGGATCGACCCCGTCCCGAGCGGGCGGAGAAAGATCAGAGCTATGCCCGGCGTCAGCCGCAGGTGGTCAAGCAGGCGCGAGCCCGGATTGAGGCGGCACAGGCCAATCATGTGAAGGTTCCGGTGACGCCAAAGCAGCGGGAGGCAGCGGAACACAGCCTGGGAGAATGGCTGTCGTTGCAGGCGGTGCAGCCGTTCAATCCGATTGTTGCGACCAGCCTAGCACGCCTTGAGGCGAGCACGAGGAGCTATGATGTTGCCGAGCGGGCAGCGCAGCTTGATCCGGAAGCCCTGGCACAGATCGAGGCGGCGGAGCGCCATGCTGCGACATCACGGATGCGTCAGGCGCAGGAGCGGGACTTGGCGCGCCAGGCCGCGATCGAGCAACGCGCAGCACAGCTCGACGCGCTGCCGATTGATGGTCATGCGATGCACGGCAAACCTGTCCAGCCGGTGATGACGGTCACCCAGGTAATGGCAGATTATGGGCGCGAATTTATCGAAAAGTTTAGCTCGCGTCACCAGTTTGGGCAGGTTAAAACAGACGTGTTGGACGAGCGAGGGAACCCTGAAATGACACTCAGCGCAGCGAAGATGAAACAGGATCTGGCGCAGGCGAACGAGGACATCAGGAACCTCTCGGCGATGCTGACCGGCGCTGACCGGATTGAATTTGACCAGCGGGCGGCGACGCTTTTGACCACGCTTACGACCGCGACCAAAATCCAAACCTTCATGGAGGAGACTGGCCGCGATAAAGTGACCCGTGCGGAGTTTTATGAGCTTGCCGGGCCCGCGGCAACCCAGCTGCTGGACACTTCAAACGCAATGGCCAAAGCACGAGCGGAGAAACAGGCACTCGCCACCAAGGAAGCCGAACGACTGCAGGCCCTGGCGGTTCAGCGGGTTCAGCGCGATGCCAGCAGCCCGGCAAGGGATGGCGCGACGATAAAGCGGAATGAAGACGATAGGGCCGTGATGCGAGACACAGACAAGCTTGTCGCCGAGGCGCACGAACAGACAGGCGCGGAACGCGCCCGATCAGAATTTGACCGCATAGCCTCTGATCCCAACCTGAGCTATCGGCAAAAAATCGACGCGATACGCGAGGTGGACAATCCGGCCGATACTTTCGATCCCGTAAAACACAGCAACCAAAAACCAATGAGCCCCGTGGAGCGCATCCTCGAACATGCGCGTCAAAACCCTGAATTAACGCAAACACACACCCGCAAGCACACCAGGCGGCGATGATCTAGGCATCGCCAAAGCTGGTGCCAAGGCTGCGGAACCGCCGTAAAATTTTAGCCGCTGCGACTTGATCAAGGCTACGCAACGGCTGCTCGCACGCTGGAATGGTCTGGCCTGCACTGGCAACGATATCCTGAACGATACCGCCCAGCTCAAGTTGATCGCGCCCTTCATGGGGCGTCCGGGTTGATGTGGGCTTGGCAAGGAGAGCCTTTTCACTTGGCATCTCACCTGGCATCGCGCCGATGAGGGTGGCGACGGTCATGACCTCGTCTTTATCGACATCGACGCCCTGATCGATGACAGGCTCATCGATGTTTTCCCATTCGGGCCCGGGCTTGCCGGCATCAGGCCTCACCCTTGCAGCATCAGGCATCACCTTAGCCGTTGAACTTGCCGACGCCATCCGGTCGGGGCTTTTGGGAGGCATAGTTTTGGCAGCAGCGCCCAACTTTTTCCTGGCCTCAAAAGACAGGATCAAAGCCCGCACACCCCGGCTCTGTTTCATGAGCAGCATGATAGGCTTCGCTCCAAAACCCTTCTGTGCGCGCGTTCCGTTTTGGGCGTGGCAAAACTCCAAAACGGCGCTCACTTTTTCAGGATACGGAAAACTCCATTATGGCGCTGATCTGTGTTGTTGTTGTTGTAGTCCGGTCCGTCCAGGCCGCTCCACCTCGCCAGCTCAGTGACGCGGCCTGCGGATGATTCCGCGAACGCCGGCGAAGACTCCCGCCCGCCTTCGAGGCCTGCGCTTCACTGTTCAACCGGGAAGGCTCGGTGTTGCGACCGAGCGGCTTCGATGATCGCGGGGATCAGCTGACGCTGTTCGCGCGCGGTTCTGACGTCAAGCAGCACAAGATTGCGGGCTTTTGTCATAATCGCCAAGCCATAGATCGGGTCGGCGTCCTTTGACAGCCTGCTGTAAGCGCCGATGCCGTCCATCATTGCGGGCGTCATGAATTCGACATCGTCATTACTGCGCCGCGTTAGGAAGTCATGCGGAAAGGGGCCGAACGGGAAGTCGCTCGCCGACTCCACGCCCTCGCGGATGATGCGGCGGACGAAGGCTCTGTATTTCGGAAACAGCCGCGCCGCGACCCGGGCGACCAAAAACCGGCCGGATGTGCCTTCCAGCGAAAGAGTGAGCTGAACCGCTGATCCAGTCAATTTATTTTCCGAGCCAAAAAAATAATTCGCGT
>DAICZI010000282.1:2923-3300 GCA_027311205.1 Beijerinckiaceae bacterium
CCGAAACAATGCCAGCCGCGCGGCGCGACAACGCCGAGGCTCTGGGAAGCATAGTAGGCGAGTTGGGGCGCGAGAGACGGAGCGACGGCAGGCGTTGGGCCGCTGGCGCGCGGTCCTAGACGAGGTCCAAGCTGGCCGTCCGACTTGCACGAGACGAAAGGCAGCCGCGCTTGGCTTTCGGCCCAGGCGAACGAAACGATTTTCGGCTGCGCCTCAATGCTTGACCAAACCACTGCGAGCCCGAGAGCCAGAAAGGCCGGCCTCCAAACAATATTCTGGCGCCGTCTCATTCCACGGCCCTTCCTGCGCAAGGCGCGAACCCGGCATATGCACGAAGCCTGCGCGCTCTTCGGCGGTTTCGCGCCAATGTCTATGGC
>DAICZI010000283.1 GCA_027311205.1 Beijerinckiaceae bacterium
GTGCGATGGCAAAGACGTCTATATTGCCGGTATTATGGAGCATATTGAGGAAGCGGGCATCCATTCGGGCGATAGCGCCTGCTCGCTGCCGCCGCGCTCGCTGAGCCCTGAGACCATCGCCCGGCTTGAAGACCAGACCCGCAAGATGGCTTTGGCGATGCAGGTGATTGGCCTGATGAACGTGCAATATGCGCTGAAGGAGCGCGAAATATTCGTGCTTGAGGTCAACCCGCGCGCTTCGCGCACCGTGCCCTTTGTCGCCAAGGTCATTGGCGTGCCGATTGCCAAAATCGCCGCAAGGATCATGGCGGGCGAGACGTTGGCTTCCTTCAAGCTCGGCACGGCCCGCCCGAGCCATGTTGCTGTCAAGGAGGCGGTGTTTCCCTTCGCGCGTTTCCCCGGTGTCGACACCCTGCTTGGCCCCGAGATGCGTTCAACAGGCGAGGTCATGGGGCTTGATCGCGCCTTTGACGTCGCCTTTGCCAAAAGCCAGCTTGGCTCTGGCACCAAAGTGCCGCAGCGCGGCAATGTGTTTGTGTCGGTACGCGATGACGACAAGCCGCGCATTCTCGACACGATCCGCGCTTTGCGGACGCGCGGCTTCAAAATCGTCGCGACAGGCGGCACGCAACGCTATCTGCAAGCTGCCGGAATTGACGCAACCCGCATCAACAAGGTCTCGGAAGGCCGACCCCATGTGGTCGATTCGATCAAGAATGGCGACATCCAGCTTGTGTTCAACACCACGGAAGGGGCACAGGCTCTGGGCGATTCGCGTTCATTGCGCCGCGAGGCCATGCTGCATAAAGTGCCCTATTACACTACGCTGGCAGGTTCGCTGGCCGCAGCCGAGGGCATCCAGGCCTATATGGCGGGAGACTTGGAAGTGCGCGCCTTGCAGGATTATTTTGCCATAAAACCAGATTGAGCGTTATGATGTCGCAACGAGAGTTTTGAGCAACGCGCCGCTCCCTGAAAGCACGGCGTGAACGTAAACCATTAGCCAAACCGGAACCAGACCATGGAACGCTTTCCCATTACCACCACAGGCTTTGCAGCGTTGCAGGAGGAATTGAAGCACCGGCAGCAAGTTGAGCGCCCGCGCATTATCGAGGCGATTTCCGAGGCGCGCGCCCATGGTGATCTTTCCGAAAACGCCGAATACCATTCGGCGAAGGAAGCGCAGTCACTGAACGAGGGCCGCATCAACGAGCTTGAAGACAAGCTGTCACGCGCCGAAGTCATAGATATTTCAAAGCTCTCTGGCGACACTGTGAAATTCGGTGCGACGGTGACCCTGATTGATGAGGAAACCGAATTGCAGAAGGTCTATCTCATCGTCGGCGAAAGCGAGGCCGATATCAAATCTGGCCGCATTTCCATCACCTCGCCAATTGCACGCGCGTTGATTGGCAAGAAGGTCAACAGCAATGTTGAAGTGGCGACGCCGGGCGGGCGTCGCAGCTACGAAATCACCAAAATAGTTTTCGCGTGAGCAGGGATCGCGCCAAGGGCAAGGCGCCGGACGCCCGCGCCCAGCACGAGGTGACAGAGCCGCGTGTGCCGGGGCTGGATTTGCACGGAACCCCCTCAGTGTGGGTGATCACCGATGGCAAGATTGGCGATGAGGTGCAGTGCTTTGGCCTGGCGCAGGCTCTGGGCCTGAAACCGCAGCGCCATCTGGTGCGCCCGCGTGCGCTGTTTGCGGCGATGACACCGTGGGGGCCGATTGATCCGCGCGATGCGCACCACAGGCCGGGGAGCCCCGTCGCACCGCCCTTTCCTGATATCGCCATTGCCGCAGGGCGGCGGACCGTGCCCTATCTGCGCCATGTCAAGCGTGCTTCAGGTGGGCGCACCTTCACGGTGTTCATGAAAGACCCCTATACCGGGGCCAAAACTGCCGACGTGATGTGTCTGCCCGTGCATGACAAGCTCCGCGCCGAGAATATCATCACCGCCATGACCTCGCCGCATGGGCTGTCGCCAGAGGTGTTCCGGGCAGCGCGCGCCGCGCCCGACCCGCGCCTTGATGACTTGCCGCAGCCGCGCCTTGCCATGATTTTGGGCGGGGTCAGTGGCCATTACAGCTTCACGGCGGCTGATTCAGACCGGCTTGCCGAAATCGCCGTGCGCCACGCCAGCGGCGGCTATGGCCTGATGGTCACGCCGTCGCGCCGCACACCGCCTGAATTGCTGGAGGCCATCCGTGACGCGCTCGACCGCGCCGGGTTGCTGGGCACGCGCGCCTTTGTGTGGAACCGGGTCGGGGTCAACCCCTATGTCAGCATCCTGGCCCACGCGGCGGCGATCATTGTCACGGGCGACAGTGTCAATATGGTTGGCGAGGCCACTGCCACTGGCGTGCCGGTGCATGTCTATGTCCCGTCCGGCAAAGGCCACCCGAAGATGACCCGTTTCATCGACCGCCTGGTGGAAGCTGGTGCGGTGCGGCGCTATCGTGGCAAGCTTGAGCAATTCTCCTACGAGGCGGTCGATTCAACGCCGCATTTTGCCCGCGAAGTGGCGAAGCGGTATCTGGCGTTTCGCGCCGGGCTTTGAGGCGGGCCGGTGCCGTGAAGCGCGATCAATTTCCGCTTGGAAATGTTGACCGCAGGCGGTTTGTGGCTTTGCAGGCTCTTGTCATCGCGCGGACAGCGCTTACAACGTCTGTGACGTTTGCGCTGCCGCGTCTGGTGCGCTCCCTTGAGGCTCCCTCATGCTGAAAATGCCAGCTTCCGATCAAGCCGTGCTCACCCGCCGCTCCGAGATTGTCGCCAGATTGCGCGCGTTGGTGCCTGGGGAAGGCGTGATTGACGACGAAGTCGAGCGCCGCGCCTACGAGAGCGACGGGCTCACCGCCTACCGACAAGTGCCGATGGTGGTTGTGCTGCCCTCGACCACGGCCGAAGTGGTCGCCGTGCTGCGCTTTTGCCATGACGAAGGCATTAAAGTGGTGCCACGCGGCGCTGGCACATCGCTATCGGGCGGCGCTTTGCCGCTGGAGGATGGCGTGGTGCTTGGCCTTGGCAAATTCAAGAAAGTGCTGGAGATCGACATTCCCAACCGTTGCGTCGTGGTGCAGCCCGGCGTCACCAATCTGGCCATCACCCATGCTGTGCAGGCGCAGGGCTTTTATTACGCGCCTGATCCTTCCAGCCAGATCGCCTGCACCATCGGCGGCAATGTCGCGGAAAATTCCGGCGGTGTGCATTGCCTGAAATACGGCCTGACCACCAATAATGTCATTGGCCTTGAACTGGTAACGATTGAAGGCGAGGTCGTCAGGCTGGGTG
>DAICZI010000284.1 GCA_027311205.1 Beijerinckiaceae bacterium
GGTTTATCCGACCCGGTTTTGACGCAGCTTTGGCGCAGGCGCGGCTGCTGCGCGATGACAGCCGCAAGGTCATCGCCGCGCTGCAGGGGCGCTATGGCGAGGAGACCGGGCTGCGGCAGCTTAAAATCAAGCATAATCATGTGCTGGGCTATTATGTCGAGGTGCCGCAGGCTTTGGCCGAGCGCCTGACCCGCCCGCCGTTGTCGGATGTTTTCATCCACCGGCAGACCATGGCCGAGGCGATGCGCTTTGCAACGGTCGAGCTTGGCGGGCTCGATGCCCGCATCACCGCCGCTGCGCAGGAAGCCTTGGCGCGCGAACTGGCGTTGTTTGAGGATTTCGCGGCCCGGCTTCTGGCGGAAGCTGAGCGGCTGGCGGGGCTGAGCGAGGCGATGGCAATGCTGGATGTCAGCGTCACGCTGGCGGAACTGGCGCGACGTAATTCCTGGGTGCGCCCGGTGCTGGATGCATCGCTGGCCTTTGAAATCACCGGCGGGCGGCATCCGGTGGTCGAGGCGGCGCTGAAGGCCGAGGGCCATGCGTTCGTGGCCAATGACTGCACCCTGTCAGGGGAGGGCGGCGCGCAAACGCGGCTGGCCATTGTCACCGGCCCGAATATGGCGGGAAAATCGACCTTTCTGCGCCAGAACGCGCTCTTGGTGGTGCTGGCGCAAATGGGGGCTTTCGTGCCTGCCCGTGCCGCGCATATCGGCGTCGTTGACCGGCTGTTCTCGCGGGTTGGCGCGGCGGATGATCTGGCGCGCGGGCGCTCGACCTTCATGGTCGAGATGGTCGAAACCGCTGCCATCCTCAACCAGGCCGGGCCGCGCGCGCTGGTTATTCTCGATGAGATCGGTCGCGGCACCGCAACGTTTGACGGTCTGTCGATTGCCTGGGCGACCATGGAGCATTTGCACGATGACAATGGTTCGCGGGCGCTGTTTGCCACGCATTATCATGAACTGACGGCACTCGCCGCGCGCTTGCCGCGCCTTGTCAATCTCACCATGCGTGTGACGGATTTCGAGGGTGAAGTGATTTTTCTGCACGAGGTTGCGCCAGGTGCGGCGGACCGCTCCTATGGCATCCAGGTCGCCAAACGCGCCGGACTGCCCGCCAAAGTGGTGGCGCGGGCGCGCGGGTTGCTGGCTGAACTCGAAGCCGAGGATCGCCGGACTGCGCCGCTGTTCCAGGGGGCTGCGAGAGCCGAACTGGAGCCTTCCGCCCTGGCGACCCGGCTGGAGGCGATTGATCCTGATGCGCTGACGCCAAAACAGGCGCTGGAAGTACTCTATGAACTGAAGCGGATCGGAGGGTAGCGGGCACGAGCGGCGGTTCACATCCACGAGCTTGCACGAGCTTGCGTGATCGCCCGCCAACCAGCTTGCCCTTGCCCCATTCCGGCTTTATGACACCCCGCAGTCAGACCATCGGAGTTGATCATGTCCTTCCTCGCCCAAGCCCTCTCGCGCGTAAAGCCCTCGGCGACCATCGCCATGACACAGAAGGCCCGCGATCTGAAAGCCCAGGGGCGCGACGTGATTTCGTTGTCGGTCGGCGAGCCGGATTTTGATACACCTGACAACATCAAGCAGGCCGGAATCGACGCTATCCGGCGTGGCGAGACCAAATATCCGCCCGTCTCCGGCATCATGCCGCTGCGCGAGGCAATTGCCGCCAAGTTCAAGCGTGAAAACAATCTGGACTACAAGCCGACGCAGACCATTGTAGGCACCGGCGGCAAGCATATTCTGTTCAATGCCTTTCTGGCGACGATCAATCCGGGCGATGAGGTGATTATTCCGGCACCCTATTGGGTGAGCTATCCTGAAATCGTGCTGCTCTGCGGTGGCACACCGGTGATCGTCGATACGCCGATGGCGAGGGGCTTCAAGCTGCAACCGGCAGATCTGGAGAAGGCGATTACCGCCAAAACCAAATGGATTGTGTTGAATTCGCCCTCCAACCCCTCAGGCGCGGCCTATACCCGCGAGGAACTGAAAGCCGTGACGGATGTGCTGGTGCGCCATCCCCATGTCTGGGTGCTGACTGACGATATCTATGAGCATCTGACTTACGGCGACTTTGTCTTCACGACGCCCGCCGAAGTCGAGCCTGCGCTGTATGAGCGCACCTTGACCATGAACGGCGTGTCCAAGGCCTATGCCATGACCGGCTGGCGCATTGGCTATGCCGCCGGGCCGGACAAACTGATCAAGGCCATGGACATGATACAGGGCCAGCAGACTTCAGGGGCCTGCACCATCGCGCAGTGGGCCTCGGTTGAGGCGCTGAACGGACCGCAAGACTTCCTCAAGCCGCGCGCGAAGGCCTTCGAGGAGCGGCGCGATCTTGTGGTGTCGATGCTCGGCCAGGCAAAACATCTCGTCTGCCCCAAGCCGGAGGGGGCTTTCTATGTTTACCCGTCCTGCGCAGGTGCCATGGGCAAAAAGACGCCGACGGGCAAGGTGCTGAACAATGACGAAGATTTTGTCATCGCGCTGCTGGAGAACGAGGGCGTCGCGACCGTTCACGGCACGGCCTTTGGCATGGGCCCGAATTTCCGCGTGTCCTATGCAACCTCAACCGAGGCACTCGAACAGGCCTGCCGCAAGATCCAGAATTTTACGGCAAGCCTGGTGTGAGCCCGGCCCGTCAGTCGGTGCTGACCGGGCCGCTGTAAACAACCGGGCCCGTCGGGATACCGTTGGGCGCACCGCCCGGCGGCTCGACGGTAACGGCGAAGAGGGCTTGCTTGATCTCGTCCGGCGTGACTGAGGCTGGCAGAGCCTGATCGTGCCTCGTCTCGTCAACAAGGCCCATGGCCAGCGGCTTTTGCCCCTTGCCGATATACCATAATTCGAGGCTGCGCCCGGTCGGCGGCGCGATGCTGGCGGCCGCGACAATGACCCGCCTGGCGCTGGCATCGACCCGCACCACGACCGGCACGCCCGCACCCTTCGGGCTGAGCACGGCGAGCCAATGGGGATTTGCGGCAGGCGGCGAAGATCGGGTGACAATCAGCGCCACCGCCAACGAAGCTGCAAGGGCCGAACTCACCAGCCCGAGGCGCCGCCAGCCCGCCAGCAACCGGCGCAAGCGCGCCAGATCATCGTTTGCTGGCGACATCGCGGGCCGCATGGCCGGACGTGCTGGAGCTGGCAGTGCCTGCTCGATCAGCGCAAACAGGCCAGCGGGCGGGGTGATTTCAGGCAAAGTCTGCGCCAAAGGCGCGAGCCGGTTTGCCCAGTCGTGTGCCGCTGCAGCCAGCACGCTATCG
>DAICZI010000285.1 GCA_027311205.1 Beijerinckiaceae bacterium
CCATAAAGCTTGATGATATCAATCGTCGCCATGGCGAGGCCCGCGCCATTGACCATGCAGCCGATGGTGCCATCCAGCGTGATGTAATTGAGGTCGTGTCTGGAGGCCTCGATTTCCTTGGCGTCTTCTTCGGTCTCGTCGCGTAGCGCGGCAATTTCGGGGTGGCGGAACAAGGCATTGCCATCAACCGACATTTTGGCATCAAGGCATTTCAGCTTGCCGTCATGGGTGATGATCAGCGGGTTGATTTCCAGCAACTCCATGTCGCGCGCCACGAAGGCGGCATAAAGTTGCTGGGCGAGCACGCCCGCCTGTTTGGCCAGATCACCGCTGAGGCCCAGCGCTTGCGCCAAAGCGCGGCCATGATGCGGCATCACGCCCGTCGCCGGATCAATGCTGATGGTATGGATGCGTTCGGGCGTGTCGTGGGCGACGGTTTCGATATCCATGCCGCCTTCCGTCGAGACGACCATGGAGACACGCGAGGTGGCGCGATCCACCAGCATCGAGAGATAGAACTCGCGGGCAATCCGCGCGCCCTCTTCGATATAGAGCCGGTTGACCTGCTTGCCCTGCGGCCCGGTTTGCAGCGTCACCAGCGTATGGCCCAGCATTTCGGCAGCAAAGGTCTTCACTTCGGCCACCGAACGGGCGATGCGCACACCGCCCTTGTCGCCAGCCGCCGCTTCCTTGAACTTGCCCTTGCCGCGTCCACCGGCATGAATCTGCGCCTTGACCACCCACACCGGGCCGCCGAGCTTTTCAGCGGCTTCCTGCGCCTCGGCGGCGGTAAACACCGGCACGCCGCGCGAGATTGGCGCGCCGAAGTCTTTCAGAATAGCCTTGGCTTGATATTCATGCAGGTTCATGGTGTCGCCCTTTCAGAGCCTGCTCACGCAAAAGCCGGATTGATGGTCTTGCAAGCTGCGATCAAGGTTTGCACGCTGCTGACCGATTTGTCGAACATCGCCTTCTCGCCCGCATCCAGCGGCACTTCGAGCACACGCTCGACGCCCTTGGCGCCGATCACCGTGGGCACGCCGACATAAATCCCCTTGACGCCATATTCGCCACTGAGCTGGGCAGCGCAGGGCATCACGCGGCGCTGATCTTTCAGATAGCTTTCAGCCATGGCGACGGCAGAAGATGCCGGCGCATAGAAGGCCGAGCCGGTCTTGAGCAGATTGACAATCTCGCCGCCGCCCTTGCGGGTGCGCTCGATGATGGCATCAAGCCTGGCCTGCGTCGTCCAGCCCATTTTGACGAGATCGGGCAGCGGCACGCCAGACAGCGTCGAATAACGGAGCGAGGGTACCATGTCATCGCCATGGCCACCGAGCACGAAGGCGGTGACATCTTCCACCGACACCTTGAATTCTTCGGCCAGGAAATAACGGAACCGCGCCGAATCGAGCACGCCCGCCATGCCCACCACCTTGTTGGCCGGCAGGCCGCAGGCCTTCTGCAGCGCCCAGACCATCGCATCCAGCGGGTTGGTGATGCAGATGACGAAGGCGTCGGGCGCATGCTTCTTGATGCCTTCGCCCACCGAGGCCATGACTTTCAGATTGATGCCGAGCAGATCATCGCGGCTCATGCCCGGTTTGCGCGGCACGCCTGCTGTGACAATGATCACATCCGAGCCGGCAATGTCGGCATAATCATTGGCGCCGCGCAGGCCGGCATTGAAACCCTCGACCGCACCACTCTGGGCCAGATCCAGCGCCTTGCCCTGCGGAATGCCTTCGGCAATGTCGAAAAGGACCACGTCGCCCAGCTCCTTGAGAGCCACGAGATGCGCAAGTGTGCCACCAATCTGGCCTGCGCCGATGAGTGCTATTTTGTTCCGTGCCATATGAAAAATCCCCAATGGAGTCATCCATCCAGCAGCGTCCTTGCGGATAGGCTGCAAAGCTGTGGCGTTGTGTTTGCGCCGCCTGCCTCGCGGTGGCAAGGCCCGCCTTCACACAAAATGTTGAAACTGGCATGCTGGTAACGGAAGACTGCCAGTAAGCTTGGATATTGTCGATAAAATTCCGCAGGTTACCGCTGCAGTGCCTGGCGCGCGGTCCGCATGGATTGGTCCAATGTCGTGCGATAGATGACATTTTTTGACATTTGTAACATCATCACGACCGCCGGCTTGGCGTCGCGGCGGCATTTCCATCAGCGTCCTGCCGGTGCAAAAATTACCTTGCCATTGCCGCAAAGCATGGCAACATGCCTGAAATCAAAACAGGAGCCAAGAATATGACCAATAAGGCTGTAGCAGCGACAGCCATGCGCATTCCAGACCTGGCCGGCAAGGTAGTCCTGATTACCGGTGCGTCGACCGGCATCGGCGCAGCATTGACCCGGGCTTTCGCGGCCCAGGGGGCAAAAGTCGGGCTGCACTACCACGCCAGTGTCGATCAGGCGCTGAAACTCCAAGAGGAAGTCGAGGCTATGGGTGGCAGCGTCTTCCTGGTGCGCGGTGATGTCGCCGATCCACTTGAAGTCGAGCGCATCGTCGCGCAGACCACGCAGCATTTCGGGCGGCTCGATGGTTTGATCAACAATGCCGGGGCCATGCTGGGACGGATTCCGACCACCACAGTCACCGATGAGCATTATGACGCCGTGATGGATCTCAACGCCCGTTCGGTGCTGGTGGCCATTCGGGCGGCGATGCCATTTTTGAAGAAGCGCGGCGGTTTCATCATCAACACATCGTCGGTGGCGGCCCGCACCGGCGGCAGCGGCGGCGCGGTGCTTTATGCGGCCAGCAAGGGATTTGTCTCAACCCTCACCCATGGCCTGGCGAAGGAACTGATCGGCGACAATATCCGGGTCAACGCCGTCGCGCCCGGTGTCATCACCACACTGTTTCACGACCGCTATTCAACGGCGGCCCAGCTTACCGCCATGCAAGCGACCATCCCGCAAGGGCGACTCGGCACAGCGGAAGATTGCGTCGGCGCCTATCTCTTCCTCGCGTCGGAAGCCCTGTCCGGCTATATCATCGGCCAGGTCATCGAGGTGAATGGTGGCCAGGTGATGCCATAGCGGCCCGGCCTTGGCGACCGGCATGGCGCAAAAGCGGTTTCATACCTGCCAAGTCTTTGAAATGATTGGTGGGCGCTGTAGGGATCGAACCTACGACCTATTGATTAAGAGTCAACTGCTCTACCAACTGAGCTACCGAGGCGACCACCCTTTCAGCCCTTCTGACGGAAGCCGAAACGGAGGCGGAGTTTAAGCGGGGCGGAATGCG
>DAICZI010000286.1 GCA_027311205.1 Beijerinckiaceae bacterium
GTTCCGGATCACGGCGGAACGGCTGCGGGTCGACAGCCCGAGCGCCGAAGTGCAGGGCCATTCGCCGAGCCAGCGCAAGATTATTACCGGCAAGGAAAATGTCGCCATCATCGAAATCGAGCCGGTCGGCAATTACGCCGTCAGACTGGTGTTCGATGACGGGCACAGCACCGGCATTTACACATGGGACTATCTGCGCAAACTGGGCGCAGCGTCCTGAAATCATGAATTTCTGCGAGCGGCCCGAAGTGTCGGCGGGCCGTCGCGGACGATTGCTCATCACGCATCCGCCGACAACTTGACTTCTAGGGGAAGCTACATGAACTACCAATTCGAAGGCCGCAGCATCGAAGCCACGTCCACGGGCTATCTGGTTGACCAGGACGAAGGGAGCAAGGAACGCGCCGCCCACATCGCCCTGCTGGATGGTATTGAATTGACAGACCGGCATTGGGATTTGATTGACTATCTGCGCGACGAATATTTCAACAATAACCAGAACACGCCCAACACCCGCGCCATCCTCAAGGCGATGTCGGAAAAGTGGAGCCAGAAGCTCGACCAAAAGGCCATCTACGACCTGTTTCCGCTCGATCCGTCCAAGCAGGGCGGGCGCATTGCCGGCCTGCCGGAAAGCCGCCGCAAGGGCGGTTACTGAAGGCGCGCCGCAGCGATCAGCCTTTCCCTCAAAAAAGACCTGAAAAATGCGCGCCGACTTTTGCCGGTGGCGCTGACGTTCTGCGTCAGTAGATCAGGTCAAGGCACCCCTACCCGCCGCTGATCGCCGTCAGAATGAACACGTCAGCGCCAGGGGGCAGTGGCGCGTCGAGGGTTGCTCGTGCGCCATTGACGAAAATATTCACATGGCGGCGGAGCGCTGGCGAGCTGTCGGCGATGCGATCGCGCATGCCCGGCCAGCGCGCGTCGAGGGCGGCCAGCAACGTGTCCACGCTGGTTGCCTGCAACTCCAGCAGGCGCGGGGCCGCCGGGAACAGATGTTCGAATTGCGCCGGAAGGCGCACTGTCACCGGTGCTGGCTCAGCCATCGAACACATGCGTCTCGATGGAGGAAATGCCGGGGAGATTTTCCGCCAGCGTCACAAAACTCGTTCCCTCGTCGGCGCTGGAAAAGAGCGCGCCATTGCTGGTTCCGATGTAAAGCCCAGCTGGAGCCAGCCGGTCCGCGGCCATGGCCTGGCGCAAGACGCCAAAATAGGCGGCATCGGGCAGGCCCTGCGTGCAGGCCCGCCAGCCCGCACCGGCATTGCCGCTGGTCCACACCGCCGCTTGCGCAGCGGGCGGAAAGCGGCCCTGATCCGCACCATTCAGCGGAAAGAAAAACACGCGCTCGGGATCACGCGGGTGCGCCACTACCGGAAAGCCGAAGGTCGAGGGCAGGCCCGCTTCAATACTGTCCCAGTGCGCACCGCCATCATCGCTGCGATACATGCCGCAATGGTTTTGCTGGTAGAGCCGCCCGCGCCCGCCTGGTGCCAGCGCCAGTCCGTGCACACACTGGCCCACTTCTGGCTCCCTCTGGCCTTCGGGCATGAAATCGGCCCTCGTGCCCTTGTTGCGCGGCGAGAAATTCAGCCCCCAGGCGGCGGTATGAAACACGCCGGCCGCAGAAATCGCGACCCAGAGTTCGTTCCGGTCATCGGGATTGGGCACGATGTGATGCAGGATCATGCCGGCGCCGCCGGGGTTCCATTGCGGCCTTGTGGGATGATCGTTGAGCGCCGGAACAGGGGCAAAAGTCACACCGCCATCATCGCTGACAAACAGCCCGGCGGGTTCAACCCCGGCATAAATCCGGCCATGCGCCGCTGCCAGACTCCAGACGGCGCTGATACCGGGCTGGCCTTCGGCATAGGCGAGGCCCGTGCTGGAATGGCTCCAGCTTGCGCCCCGATCGGTTGATTTCCACACTGCCGGGCCAAACCAGGCATTGCCCCCCGCGCCATAGAGCGTGCCTTCCGCCGGATCGGCAATGAAATGATGGATCGGCCACGTTTCGCAGTAGGGCCCGCGTCGCTACCATTGCCGACGCAGGGCATCACTCTCAAAGATAAAGGCACCTTTGCGGGTGCCGACCAGCACCTGAACCTTGCGCGCCATCACCGCCTCCTGCAGCAGGTCACCAGCCAGCAAAGCTAACATCGCGACCTCGCCGAGGCAATCCGCGTCCTGACTCTCCCAGGACACGGGCGGCGCGCGCGCTGACATTCAGGCCACAATCATCGCAAAATGGGCCGCGCACCCCGATGTCGCAATGCGCGGTCACCCGGTCCGCAGAGCATGGAAAAACGCGTAGAAAACCAGCGGTATGGCGATCATGACATAAATCCTCATCATCGCCAGCAAGATGCGTGTGCCGCGCGCCAGCTTTTTCCGTGGCAGCGGCATCGCCGTTGCTTCCCTGCGTTGATTCGGTTCCAGTGCGTTCAACGGTGCGGAATCGTAGTTCATGGCATTCCTATTTGCCGAGAAGTCCCGGGAAAATGCTTATCACGCCATAAAGCGCGCCCATGAGCGAAATAGCGATCACAATGATACCCCCGGCGAGATTGGTTCCCCAACTGTTGGCCAGTTCGAACATGATCTCACGATCATTGACCAACAAGAGCAAAAACAGCAGGGCCGGGGCCATCAGAAGCGTCGCTATCACGTTGACGGTAAGTGTCATGGCGAGCAACGGTGCCCCCGGAATCAAGACGATGCCTCCCGCGATCAGTGCGGAGGCGATGGCAACGCCAAAAAACAGGCGACCATGGGTAAAATCGAGATTGAGACTATGCCGTGCATGGACGATTTCGCTGAGGGCATAGGAGGAACTGGCAGAGATTGTCATGGCAGCCACCAATCCGGCCTCAATGAGGCCGAGCGCGAACAGCGACGCTCCCACGGAACCGATCAAAGGTTGCAGAGCAGAGGCAAAATTGGCCCCACTGGCAAATTGAGACACATCAACATGCGCCCTGTAGAGTGATGCGCACGCCACCAATGTCGCCACAGCGGCCAATGCCGCCAGCAAGGCACCTGTCGCAGTGTCGATCCGCCCCTGTGTCAGGTCGGCCCGGGTCAGACCCTTGTCGACGACCGCACTTTGCTGGAAAAAGATCATCCATGGAGCGATCGTCGTGCCGATATTCGCCATGATCAGGAAGAAAAAAGCGTTGGTAAAGCCACCCGGGGGCAGGCTCGGAATGAGACCCCCATGGATGACCTTTTCGATCGGTGGATTGA
>DAICZI010000287.1 GCA_027311205.1 Beijerinckiaceae bacterium
CTACACGACACCCGAGTTCCCCTGAAAGCCGATTGACCGCACATGTCTGAATCAAGCCCCATCTTGCGCCCCACCGTTCGCTTTGCGCCCTCGCCTACCGGTCGCATTCATATCGGCAACGCCCGCACCGCATTGTTCAATTATCTTTTTGCGTGTCAATTCGATGGCAGATTCGTGCTGCGCTTTGATGACACCGATCTGGAGCGCTCGCGCGAGGAATATGCCGCCAGCATCGTCACCGATCTGGCCTGGCTTGGCATTGTGCCCGATGCAGTGGTGCGCCAGTCGCAGCGGGTGGCGCTGTACCACGCCGCTGCAACCCGCCTGCGCGAGATCGGGCGGCTCTATCCCTGCTATGAAACCGCCGATGAACTCGACCGGCGTCGCAAGCGCCAGCAGGCGCGCGGGCTGCCCCCGGTTTATGACCGCGCGGCCTTGCAACTGACCCAAAGCGAGCGGGAGAGGCTTGAGGCTGAGGGACGGCGCCCGCATTGGCGCTTCCATCTCGATCCTGGCGAGGTGACGTGGGATGATCTGGTGCGCGGCCCCTGCCATGCCGATGCCGGTTCGCTGTCAGACCCGGTGCTGGTGCGCGAGGATGGCTCGTTTCTCTACACCCTGCCCTCGGTGGTCGATGATCTTGATCTCGGGATCACCCATGTCATTCGTGGCGAGGATCACGTCACCAACACCGCTGTGCAATTGCAAATATTTGCGGCGCTGGGTGAGGGCCGCCCGCTGCCGCGCTTTGCGCACCATAATCTGCTGACTGCAGCCAGCGGCGAGGGCCTGTCAAAGCGCTCGGGCGCGCTGTCGCTGACCAGCCTGCGCGAACGCGGGATCGAGGCTTTGGCTGTGGCGGCGCTGGCCGTGCTGACCGGAACGTCTGCCGCCATTCAACCCGTGACCTCGCTCAAGGCGTTGGGTGCCTTGTTTGATTTGGGCCACGTCTCGCGCACCTCGGCGAAATTTGATGAGGCCGAGCTTGAAGCCTTGTCGGCCCGCACCCTGCACGCCATGCCGCTCAGCGGGCTCGAAGACCGGTTGGCCGAACTTGGCATTGGCCGCGGCGCGGAGGTTGACCTTGAGGCCTTTTGGCTGGCGGTGCGCGGCAATCTCGCAAAACTGGCCGATGCTGGCGTGTGGTGGGGCGTGGTGTGCGGCCCGGTGACACCGTTGATCGAGGATCCTGAATTTCTGGCTGCGGCCAAAGCGGCATTGCCCCCTGGTGCCTTTGACGGCACAAGCTGGAAATCATGGACTGACTCCCTGAAGGCCAGCACCGGGCGCAAGGGCAAGGCGCTTTATCATCCGCTGCGCATGGCTTTGACCGGCCACGAAAGCGGGCCTGATCTGGCCTCGCTGCTGCCGCTGATCGGCCCGGAAAAAGCGGCGGCACGGCTTTCCGGCGAGATCGCCTGATCCCGGTTCAAACGCCGGTTTCAACCCATCATGGCGGGTTGAGCCGCGTGGCAATATACATCGAGATCATGCCAAGCACGAAACCACCGAAGACATGGAGAAGAGGATAGCCGGGCGTGCTGCCCCTGTAGATATAGCCGACCAGAAATATTCCACCCCACACCAGGAAAACACCGATCACATAGGCGGTGAGCGAATGCTGGTGTTTCATGGGCCTGTCCTCGAAGCAGAAAGGCGGTCTAGTTCGGCTGCGGCAGCGGCGTGCTGGTGATGATGCCATTGCTGCTCGAGGGTGCCAGCGTCAGGGGCCGCTTGCTGGCGACAGCGGGGCTCAGGTGGCGTTTGAGTGGTCTCGCCCTGGTTTGGTCCGGTACCGCCGCCGGGCGCAGGGCGACGGGTTGTCCCATTTGATCCGACTGCTTCTGAGTGACAATGATGTCGCTGGCCTGCTCATTGCCGAGCAGCGACTCGGCGTCAGATTTGGCCAGCGCCTGCGCCCAGCTTTCATCCTTGGGCTTGCAGCCGCAATTGGGGACGTGGGTCTTGCGAAACTCAAAGGCGCTGGGCAAATCCCGATAGGGCTGGCCATCGGCAGAACGGGCAGTGCCGATGTCGGCCCCCATGGCCATTGAATAAAGATCAACTTTCGCGTTGGGACAGCGCGCGGTGCAAAGGCGCTGCAAGTCCGCGACGCTATGATGCCACGCTGAATAGGACACCGGGAAAAAGCCACCGTCGCATTCGCGCACGCAAATGGCCATGCCACCGCCAAGGTGCGGGCCCGTTGGCACCATGATAGCGGGGTTGGCTGGCGAGGGTGAATTAGCCAGCGGGCCGGTGTCTGGCGCACCCTGTCCGCCATTCAAGTCCGGGTTATCATTCTGAGGCTGGTTATAGGGGGCAGGATGATGGCCAAACAGCGTGTCAAGCAGGCCGCCGGGGCCGCTTTGCGCCGGTTGACTCAGGCAAATCGCTGCATATTGGCCGCGCAATGCGCCAATTTCCATACGATTATCGCCGCCAGCGCCCAGATGCACCATGATATTGGAAAGATTTTCACGCATCCGGGTGATGCGGGCCTTGATCGCACCGCATTGGGGCGGCGGATCCTTGCCAAAAAACAGAAATTTGCGATTCGAGCAGCCAATGGAATTGGCATAGGCCGCAGTTCGGTTGATCTGCTCCTGCTGGCGAGCCGCCAACTGGCGCTCCTGAGCTGCATTGCCCGATCCCTGATGTTCCAGCCGGTCGATACGCTGGCGTATGGCCACACACTGGCTGGACTGGGCCAGTGCGCCACTCATCGACAGCGTTGCCACAGCCCAGAGGGCAGCCACCAGCAGTCTAACCCCCAGAAGGTCTTTCTTCATGCGGCTGTCGCTCAAGGGCTGCCTGCTCCATCATAATCCAAGACGAATCAATCGCTTCCTGCGCCTGAATATAGGCTAGTTTGCGGCTGCGGCAAAAAAGAGGGTTGGGGCCGTGCGCTGGCAATGATAGAAACCAGCGCATCAACTTTTTGGAGCTGGACATGGATGATTTCACCCGCTGGGAGGGCCGCTTTGCCAGCCCGGATTATGTCTTTGGCACGGAGCCCAACCAGTTTCTGGTGCGGTGCCGTGGCTTGCTGCCCACAAGCGGAAAAGCTTTGGCCATTGCCGATGGCGAGGGGCGCAACGGTGTCTGGCTAGCCCAACAGGGGCTGGAGGTGCTGTCGATTGATTTTTCACCATCAGCCCAGGCCAAGGCCCAGCGCCTTGCGGCCACCCGTGGCGTCAGCCTGCATTTCGAGCAGGTTTATCT
>DAICZI010000288.1 GCA_027311205.1 Beijerinckiaceae bacterium
CCCGAAACCGACCCGGCGAAATGGCCGTTGTCGTCAATGACCAGTTGGCTTCCCGTGGGGCGCGGCGCAGAGCCCCAGGTCTCGATCACCGTTGCCAAAGCGACACCACGCCCTGCCGACCGCCACTCCTGCGCGGATTTCAAAACATCCTCATCCATCGCTTGATTTCCTTGCCGTTAATTTTTATTTTCAAGATTAAGCTGCGCGCTCAAGCCATTGTTTTGGATCAAAATTATGACGTTCTGGTGCTGACAGCGCGGCGCAAAGCGCCGCCATGCTGGCGAGATTATGGATGGCACGAAATTCGTCAACATGCGGCAGAATAGCACGAATGCCAGCGGCTTTGGCGCTGAAGTTGTCATAGCGCAACAACGGGTTGACCCAGATCACCCGGCGGCAGGATTTGTGCAGCCGCACCATTTCGGCAGCAAGTTCCTCGGTGCCATCGCGCTCCAGTCCATCGGTGAACAGGATCAGCGTTGCGCCACCGCCGAGCACCCGGCGCGACCAATCGCGGTTGAAACGGTGCAGGGAGGCCCCGATACGGGTGCCGCCCGACCAATCCTGCACCCCAGCCGAGCAGGCCGACAGCGCATCGTCAATATCACGATGACGCAGGCTGCGGGTGACGTTGGTGAGCCTCGTGCCAAACAGAAAGGTATGCACCTTGCGGCGCTCGCTGGTGAGCACATGCAGGAAATGCAAAAACAGCCGCGTATAATCGCTCATTGAGCCGGAAATGTCGCAAAGCGCCACCAAGGGCGGGGTTTTTTCAGCGGGCGCCCGAAAAGCAAGGTCAATCATCGCGCCACCGCCCTTCATGGAGCGGCGAAAACTGCGGCGCGCGTCGATGCGGTGGCCATGCGGATCGGGCGTGAGACGCCGTGTCCTGATGGCATCGTGGCGCAGGCGCAAGCGCCGAATGGCCGCCTCGGCCGTGGCGATTTCGTCGGCGCTCATCTGCGCGAAATCCTTGTGCTGGAGCACTTCTTCCGCCGACATGGTGAAACGCGCATCGAGATCAAGCGAGGGCGCGGGCTTGTCCTCGCGCGGGGTTTGCTTGAACAAAGCGTCGGAAACGCGGGTCGCCCCGCCATCCGCCTTCTGCTTTTTGGCATTTTTCGGCTCGGCCATTGGCGAGAGCATGGCAATGAGTTTTTCCATGAAACCCCGCCTGCGCCAGAAAATGTCAAAAGCCTGGTTGAAAATGATGCTGTGCTCGTGCTTTTTCACCAGCACGGCATGCAAAGTGGCGCGGAAGTCCTCGCGCTCGCCGAACCCTGCGGCCTCGACAGCAGCAATCGCATCGACCACCGAGGCCGGCCCCACGGGCAGGCCCGTCTCGCGCAGGGCCCGCGCAAAGTAAAGCACATTGTCGGCCAGAGTTCCGGCTGGTGTTGGCTTGGTTTGCATGGAACCTGCACGCTGTTCAAGGAACCATAAATGTAGCAAGTCCGCACGGCTTTCGCCAGTGCGATGCTGGCATGCAGGTGACGCCGATCAGCCGCCATGGCGGCATGATGGCTCGGCCGTGCTCTGCCAACGCGACACACATGCGCCAACAGTTACGTCATGGGCGTTCGATTTTCCGCTTTACCTTGCGGAAGTGCAGCAAAGGTCTTGCGACAACGTGGCGTCACAGGATTGCAACGAGCATTATTGCATCAAACATTAACCATGTTGCGGTTGAATGCAGCCTGGAATGGATCCGAACCCAACTTCCGCAACCCACGCCGACAGCGCGGCGACCGGTTTGGCATTGCGCGGTTTGGAATTTTTGGATTGGGCAAGTTTTATGTACAAACGAGTTGCACTTGCTGTCGGGCTTGCTTCCGCATTTTTTGGCTTAGTTCCGCTCGTGGCGGCTGCTGATCTCGCTGGGCAGGGCTACCAGCCTGTCCAGGTGACAAACCCGGTTGGCAATTCAATCATCAACGCCAACAATCAAGTCGGTCTGCGGGCGACCGATACTGATTTTCATTATCTTGAGACCGGTGATCCGGTGTTCAATGCCCCAGGGCCGCTTGATGAAGAGCGCGGCTGGGTGCCAGGGGTGGCCCTGACATTCTCTGCGATGCAGGATGTCGGCGTCAAAAATCTCTATGTCAGCGCACAACTTGGCTGGAGCCAGGGCCACACAAAATATATTGGAGCACCGTTAATTGGCGGCGGCGGGTTCGGTTCAATTGTTGCCAAAACCGGCGCGATCGTCGTTGACAGCGATTTCCGCATCGGCGAGGGGTTCAGTGTTGGTCACTATGCGATGTTGACCCCCTATCTGGGCTTTGGCACCCATTACTGGGATCGCCAGGTCAACAGTGGCGAAAAATATGGCCATAATTACATCGGTGCAGGTCTCATGGCGCAAGTGTCGCCTTTCAATGCCACAGTGCTGACCGGCTATGGCTTGATCGGCAGGACTTTGGGCTCGCATATATCTATTGCAGCCATCCCAACCATAACATCCGGCTTTGGCTCCTCTCTCGGCAATTCGATCATGTTCAAATTCGGGGCATCTGCCGATTATGCGCTGACGCAGCAACTGCATCTATCGGCGGGCGTCGATACAGTGAGCTACACCTATGGCGCATCGAAGCCGGTGGCCGTGCCCGGCGGAGCCATGAACGAGCCGGACAGCAAGACCACCAATACTACGGTGAATATCGGGCTGGGCTATGGCTTCTGAGCGCAGTATGGCGGGCAACAATTTGGTGGAACCCTCATGTTTAAACCGTTCCGCCGGAACTTTGGCTGCGCCCGGTTGTGGCGATCAGGGCTGCTGGCGATGGTGGCGTTGGGCCTGACGCCCAGCATGGCGCTGGCACGGCCCGGCAAACGGGCCACCACACATTGCCATGCCCGAAAATGCCGCGCTGTTGCGCCCCGCCCCAGCCCTCGCGGTTATAACTGCCAAAAAGTCATCCTGATGCACGGACTGATAATGTGCGTCTTGCCGAGGCACGGGCGTTGAAGGGGCGGCGATAACGATTACGTCCGGCTAACCAATGCCTCCACAAATGTAATGACATTGTCATCACGTTATGTTATGCTCATAAGAAATCTGGAGAATTGCCATGACCACGACGCCGGCCAAACGCGATACGCTGAACATCCGCATCAAGCCTGCCGAACGCAGCCTGATTGACCAGGCCGCGCAAAGTCTCGGCAAGAATCGAACCGATTTCATCCTCGATGCGGCGCGACACGCGGCGCA
>DAICZI010000289.1 GCA_027311205.1 Beijerinckiaceae bacterium
ATTACGGGGCCGCAATTATCGTATTTGCTGTCCGGGATTGACTGGCGCATGCCGCAGGAGACATGGCGTCCGAAGGCGGCGGGATGAGCGGCAATATGTGGATAACGGCCTGATTATGCTTGAGATTCATGGTGTTTTATGCTTTATATAGAGGCATGGATACGCCCTTTGACCTGGCCGCGTCGATGCTGCCCGACGACCTCGCCAGCGCCCATGCCATGATCTTGGCGACACGCCAGATGCTGGAAAAAGAACAATCACTTCGTATCCTGGCGCAAAGCGAAGTCAATCTTGGACGGCTCGAGATCGAGCGCTTAAAGCTGATGCTGGCCAAAGCGCGGCGTGAGCAGTTTGGCCAATCCTCCGAGCGCGGCAAGCTGCTGATCGGGCAGCTCGAGCTGGCGATTGAAGACCTCGAAGAGACGCAGGCGGTTATCGAGGCCGAGGTCGAGGTCGCTGCCCCCGAACCTGCACCAGAAATGGACGTCAAATCCTACGTCCGCGCTGCCCGCGCGCCGCGCAAGCTGCCGGACGATCTGCCCGTTGAGCGGGTGGTTGAACCCGCCCCCTGCGCCTGTGGCAAATGCGGCAGCCCGCGCCTGCGCAAGATGGGCGAGGTTGTCTCCAGGACGCTGGAGTGCGAGCCTCGCCGTTGGAAAATCATCGAGCGCGTGCGCGAAAAGTTCACCTGTCGCGATTGCGATGCCATTACTGAGCCGCCCGCACCCTCGCACCCGATTCCGCGCGGCTTTGCTGGGCCGAGTCTGCTGGCGATGATTTTAGTGTCAAAATATCTGCTGCACTAGCCGCTCAACCGCCAGAGCACGACCTTCGCCTTAGAGGGCATCGAGATTGACACTTCCACCCTCGCCGACCGCATCGGTGCCTGCGTCGTCGCGCTCAAGCCAATGATCGACGAAATCGAAAAATACGTGCTCACCGCCGAGCGCCTGCATGCCGATGACACCACCGTGCCGGTGCTGGCGAAAATGAAGACCAAAACCGGACGCATCTGGACGTATTTGCGTGATGATCGCCCGTTTGGCGGCAAGGATCCCCCTGCCGTGTTCTTCAAATATTCGGCGTCGCGGCACGCGGAACATCCGCAAGCGCATTTGAAAGGCTGGGCTGGCGTCATGCAGGCGGACGCGTTCAGCGGCTATAATCAGCTCTACGAGAAGGATCGCCAGCCTGGCCCGATCATTGAGGTCACCTGCTGGGCGCACAGCCGCCGCAAGTTCTTCGATATTGCCAAGGTGTCGAAAGCGCCGATTGCGCTGGAGGCGGTGCGCCGCATCGACGAACTCTTCGCCATTGAGCGCGGCATCAACGGCAAATCCCCCGACGAGCGCAAAGCTGTGCGGCAGGAAAAATCAAAGCCGCTGGTCATCGCCCTGGAAGCATGGCTGCGTGCCAAAAGCGCATTGCTGTCGGACCGCAATGTCACCGGCAAGGCGATCAATTACAGCTTCAACCATTGGGCCGCCTTCATCCGCTTTCTCGATGATGGCAGGCTGTGTTTGTCGAACAACGCCGCCGAACGAAGCCTGCGCGGTGTGGCCATTGGAAGGAAAAATTGGACTTTTTGCGGTAGCGACGCCGGTGGTGTCCGCGCCGCCGCCATTTATACCTTGATCGAAACCTGCAAGCTCAGCGATATCGACCCCCAAGCATGGCTCGCCCATGTGCTGGCCAAACTCCCCGACCACCCAGCCAGCAAAATCCAAGACCTGCTGCCATGGAACTGGCAAGCCGCCCAAGCGACAACCCACAAAGTGGCCCAGCTCGATCAAGGCCAATAATCACGCGTGAGGCAAGGAAATTGCCTCTTTGGGGTGCTCGTCGGATGCTTACGTAACAGGCAACGCCGTGCGAGCCAAAGCCACGGTTAGACTTGGCTCATGAGTCCAGACCTGGTTCAGGCGTCAATGTCATCATCGGTGAGAATGCGCAGCGCTGCGCCTTCCGGGTCTTCGAACTGGCGGTGCTTCAGAGACCAGACAAAGCCAGCCAACCCGGCCAACCCCAATGCCAGCGCGGCTGGTATCATCATCAGCAAAATTGACATGGCATCGCCTCAACAGCAGGTCAGCCCGGAGAGCGGAAGCTCGTCGTGCAGCAAATCATTTTTCTTGTCGAGTTTGAAGGCGCTCAAAAGGCCCCCTCGCGCCCGCATGGCGTTCAGGGTTACCAAAATCGAGGACACCGACATTGCCAGCGCGGCTGCCAGCGGCGAGACATACCCCATCACGGCGAACGGCACCGCGATCATATTATAGGTTGCGGCCAGGCCCAAATTCTGATGGATCAGGCGGGCGCTGCGCCGCGACACAAGCAGGGCTTCGAGCACCGGTGCCAGCCGATCCCCGGTAAAGATAGCATCCGCTACGGCCTGCGCGATGTCGGCAGCGCTCACCGGCGACAGCGATGCATGAGCGCTGGCAAGAGCCGCGGCGTCATTGAGGCCGTCCCCCACCATCAGAACTTTTCGGCCCTTGCGCGCCAGGTCTTCGAGCAGGGCGACCTTGTCTGCCGGGCGCACCCCGGCACGCCAATCTCTGATGTCCAGGGCAGCAGCCACGGATTTCACGGCATCTGGCCGGTCGCCCGAGACGATCATCAGGGGCAGACCCATGCTCCGCAATGCCTGCACCACGTGCGGCACGTCGGCCCGCAAGGCCTGACGCATGGGGATCAGCGTGGTTCTATCGCCCCAGCGGAACGCCATGGCAGAGGCCACGGCATCAGTCAGAACTGACGTATCGCCATCCATTTTGCAAAAGGCCGGGCTGCCGAGCCAGGCGCGCTCGCCGCCGATCGTCCCTGTGACCCCTTGCCCGGATGACTCGACGGCATCGGTACAGGGGGTACGATCTTGGCTCAGGCGGGCGAGGGCGCGGGCCAGAGGGTGATGACTGGACAGCGCCAATCGCGCGGCTGCCTGCACGATATCTGCGGGAATGGCAGCGGGTGTGGCTTGCGGCTCGGGCAGAGTCAGCGTGCCGGTTTTGTCAAACACCACCATATCGACGCCCGCCAGTCGTTCGATGGCGTCACCGTGGCGCAATATGACGCCAGCCCGGAACAGGGCCCCCGATGCCACCACCTGAACCGCAGGCACAGCCAGCGCCAGCGCGCACGGACACGTGATGATCAGCACGGAAATCGCCGTCACCAACGCGTCATGCAGGTTCATAT
>DAICZI010000028.1 GCA_027311205.1 Beijerinckiaceae bacterium
GTGCTGATGATCGTACCGGGATTTGTCTCCGACCTCATTGGCATGGCGCTTTCCGCCCCGTCGCTACGCCATGTCTTGGCACGGCGCTTTGGCGGTGGCGCGACGCGCCCGGCCACGCCAGACATGATTGACCTTGCCCCGCATGAATGGTCGCGGCTGGAACCTGGCGCAAAGCCACGCCGCTCCGAACCCAGCGGCGAAAGCTGATGCGCGTCTATCCGTGCTTGTGAGGGGCTGCTATCCATGATACCGCACTGCCGGTTTACAAAGCCCGGTAAGGGCTCTCGACCGCGCGATTTAACGCTCCCTATTGACCAGCAGGAACTGACATGAACGATAAACCGGCCAATGGTGCCACTCCCCAAAATCTGGGGCCGCAGTTGCAGGCGCTGGTGCAATACACCAAAGACCTGTCGTTTGAGAATCCCAATGCGCCGCGCTCGTTGGGCCCCCAGGAAAAAGGCCCGAATATTTCCATTCAGGTCAATGTTGGGGCCAAGCAGGTCAGCGAGACCGATTTTGAGGTCAATCTGCTGCTTGAGGGCTCTGCTGGCGAAGGCGCGGACGCACTGTTCAAGTTCGAACTGGACTATGCCGGCCTGTTCCGCATCACGAATTTCCCGCCTGAGCAATTGCACCCGGTGGTGATGATTGAATGCCCGCGCCTGCTGTTCCCCTTTGCGCGGCAGATTCTGGCAGATGCCGTGCGTTCAGGCGGGTTCCCGCCGCTGTTCCTCGATCCGATCGATTTCCAGGCGCTTTATTTGCAGAACGCGCAGGCCAACCAGGAAGCTGGCGCGGCGCCAACGATCCAGCGCCCACAATAAATAGACCTTAGGTTTGATCGCGCGGATAGCGCGCCCAGATGGCCTTGTCGCCCATTTCCGCAACCAAGGCGGCATGGGCGGCTCTTTCAGCGTCGGTGAGGCGCGAGGGTAGGGGCGTGCGGCGGCGGGCCTGCACATGCAAAGTGATCTGAGCACTGATGGCTGAACCCAGACCCAGCGCGCTTTGGCGTTTGCCGACCAGTTCAGCATAAACTTCCGCCAGAATCTCCGCATCGATCAGTGCGCCATGTTTGGTGCGTTTGCTGGTATCAATGCCCAACCGCGCGCTCAGCGCATCAAGATTATTTTGCTGACCGGGAAACCGGCGACGCGCCAGGGCCAGCGTGTCAGTGACATTAGCCATATCCAACAGGGGTTTGCCGAGTCGCGCCAGCTCGGCGTTCAAAAACCGCATGTCAAATTCGGCATTGTGTATCACCAGCCGGGCATCGCCAATAAATTCAACAAAAGCTTCGGCTTCAGCCGCAAAGAGTGGCTTGTCGGCGAGAAACTCGGCTGAAAGTCCATGCACCTGAAACGCGCCGTCGGGCATGTCGCGCTGCGGGTTGAAATAGCGATGCCAGGTCTTGCCGGTGGCCATGAGATTGACCAGCTCGACGCAGCCGATTTCAACCAGACGGTCGCCTTTGTGCGGTTCGAGGCCAGTGGTTTCGGTATCGAGCACAATTTCGCGCATGGGTGTCAAAGTCCGCTCAGGGCGCGCAGCAGCCCCTGAACAGCGGTGCGCGTCACATTCAGGCCATGCCCGGTATCAAGCGTGATATGGGCGCGGCGGCGCTTCTCGCTATCATCGAGCTGCTGCGCCATTATGGCCTCAAACCGCGCCAGACTCATGCCAGGCCGCGCCAAAACCCTGGCCTTTTGCACAGATTTCGGCGCGCTGACAACGACAATGACATCGACCAGGAATTCTCCACCCGTTTCAAACAATAGCGGGATATCGAGTACCACAAGCCGCGCGCCGCTCTGGCGCTGCCTGGTCAGAAACAGATCGCGCTCGCGCGCCACCAGGGGGTGGATGATCGCTTCAAGCTGGCGCAGGGCCGTGCCGTTGCCGAGCACCGCTTTGCCCAAGGCAGCGCGGTTGACGCCACTGTGGTCGGTCGTGCCCGGAAATGCGGCTTCAATGAGCGGCACGGCTTCTCCAGCATAAAGCGCATGCACCACGCGATCAGCATCATGCACTGGCACGCCAGCGGCGCGAAACAGTTCAGCCGTCGTGGATTTTCCCATGCCAATGGAGCCACTGAGACCGAGGATCAACATGGGCCCCAGCTTTCAGACGAGCGAATCATGAGGCCAAAAACCCGACATGCCGCAGATGGGCAAGCAAAGGCAGCAAGGGCAGGCCCAGGATTGTGGCCTGATCGCCTTCAATCTTTTCAAAGAGGTGAATGCCGAGCCCTTCGACCTGATAGGCACCGACGCTGCGGGTCACATCATCGCCCGCCGCTTCAAGATAAAGATCGACAAAACGCGGGCCGAACGTCCGCATGGTGAGCCGGGCTGCGCTTGAGGTCACAAACCTTTGTTGATCACCTCCATACACCGCCACGGCGGAAATCAGCGTGTGGGTATGGCCTGACAGTGCGAGAAGCTGCGCCTTCGCGCCTGCCGCATCTTTGGGCTTATGCAGCAGTTGTCCGGCATGAACCAGCACCTGATCCGCGCCGATGACGATGTGATCGGCGAAGCGCGCGGCCACTTCGCCGGCTTTGGCGCTGGCAAGAGCTTCGGCAACGGCGGTCGCCGAAGCGGTCGCAACCTTCGCCTCCAGGGCCCGTTCATCAACCTCGGCCGGGATGCAGCGCGGTGCCAATCCGGCCGATTCCAGCAACAGCCGACGCGTGGCGCTTTGCGAGGCCAGAATGAGGGGATGACGATGTTGCCAAAACCCACCGCCGCTCATGCCTGCACCATGAATTTCATGCGGTGCGCTCCATAAAGATCGATCACCGCAGCAGCGGTTTCCTCAATGGAGCGGCGGGTGACATCGATCACCGGCCAGCCGTGTTCGGCGAAGAGGCGGCGCGAATGGGCGATTTCCTCGTTCACCGCCATGCGATCGACATAGGGTGTTTCATGATCGGCATTAAGCGACAGCAAACGGTTTTGCCTGATCTGGATGATCCGCTCGGCTGACGCCACCAGCCCGACAATCAGCGGGCGACGAAGCCCGGCAACGCCGGAGGGCAACGGCACGCCGGGCACCAGCGGGACGTTGGCAGTCTTATAGCCGCGATTGGCGAGGTAAATGCCGGTGGGCGTCTTTGACGTGCGGCTGATGCCCAGGAGCAGGATGTCGGCATCCTCCAGGCGTTCGTGTTGCTGACCATCATCATGCATCATGGTGAAATTCAGCGCGTCGATGCGCTTGAAATAATCGGCATTGAGCAAATGTTGCGCGCCAGGGCGTGGAGTGGCTGCCGTGCCCAGATAGGCATTGAACAGGCCCAGGATCGGCTGCAACACTGACAGGCAGGGCGAACCCATGTCCCGGCAGGTGGCGTCCAGGAGCGCGGCCAAATCCGCGTCGACAAGGGTGAACAACACAATGCCCGGTGCCGCTTCAATTTCGCGCAGCACCCGTTCAAGCTGCGACTTGTTTCTGACCAGCGGATAGATATGCTCAATCGAGCCGACTCCCTGAAACTGCGCAGAAACAGCGCGCGAAATGGCAATCAGGGTCTCACCGGTGGAATCTGACACAAGATGCAGATGAAAATAATTGCGACTCACGATTTCACCTCTTGTCCCCGTTGTTCACAAACCACGTCTGAGCGCTTGTGGAAAGATGGGAAAAGCGTCCTCCGGGCACTGCCGCTTGTGAATAGCACCTGCAACTCACGCCTTTTATCCCCACCTGACCCGCGGGGCGGTATAGTCGGTGAGAATCTGGGGATTGTGGGGACATCGGAGTCATCCCTGTTTCAGGGCACCCCATGAACTGACATATCATTTTGATTTTATTATGCTATTTTCATTTATCAACAGACTGTTGACAGGCTGTCCCTTCTGCCTGGTTTTTCGCGGGGACGGGATGGCACGGGGATACGGCTGGATTAACGCAAAGGGGTGCTCTAACAAGAGTCCTCAATAAATAAGTTCAAAGAGTTTTTTAAGCTGGAGGGCCTTGTTTGGGAATATTTCTCGACACGCTTGCAGGAGTGCAGTCGCCCTCGCCGCCGTTATGGATGATGCGGCAGGCGGGACGTTATCTGCCGGAATATCGGGCACTGCGGGCCAAAGCACCGTCATTTCTTGATTTCTGTTACAATCCTGATCTGGCCGCTGAGGCGACCTTGCAGCCGATCATGCGCTTTGGCTTTGATGCCGCGATCCTGTTCAGCGACATTTTGGTGGTACCCGATGGGCTTGGCCAGAGGGTGAACTTTGAAACTGGCGAGGGGCCGCGGCTTGAGCCCATTGAAGATGCCGCCGGATTGGCGCGTTTGCATCAGAAGCTTGATCTGACCAAGCTGGCGCCTGTGCTGGAGACGGTGCGGCGCGTGCGGGCGAGGCTGGCAACTGACAGGGCGTTGATCGGCTTTTGCGGCGCGCCGTGGACGGTGGCAAGCTATATGGTGGCAGGGCGGGGGACGCCAGATCAGGCACCTGCCCGCCTGTTGGCCTACGAGCAGCCTGACATGTTCCGCGCCCTGATCGATCTGCTGGTTGGCGCTTCGATCGATTGGCTCAGCGCCCAGATCGAGGCTGGTGTCGATGCTGTCCAGATTTTCGATTCCTGGGCGGGGGTATTGCCGGCGGGTGAATTTGAAGCATGGTGCGAAATGCCGATGCGTCAGATCATCGCGGGGCTGAAAACGCGGCATCCTGGGACGCCGGTGATTGCGTTTCCGCGCGGGGCGGGAACGCGGGTTGCCGAGCTTGCTAAACGGCTGGGAGCCGCGGCCCTGGGTATCGATACCGCCGCTGATCCGCGCTGGGTGGCCAAGCATGTGGGCACTGGGATTACCGTGCAGGGCAATCTTGATCCTTTGGTGCTGCTGGCCGGTGGCGAGGCGCTGGACCGTGGTGTTGATACAATCCTTGAAGCTTTTGCTGGACGCAGGCATATCTTCAATCTAGGCCACGGCATAGTGCCACCGACCCCCATCGCTCATGTCGAGCGGATGCTGAAACGGGTCCGTGGGCTTTAAGGAGTTTCGCAGTGCCGAATTGGTATCTCTGGGTTAAAGCCCTTCATATAGTCGCTGACATCGCCTGGATGGCGGCGATGCTTTATTTGCCGCGCCTGTTCGTGTATCACGTCGATGCCGCCAAGGGTTCAGTGCAATCGGAAACGTTCAAATTGATGGAGCGGCGCTTGCTGCGCTTCATAGGGCTGCCAGCGATGATTGTCGCGTGGCTGACAGGGCTGTTCCTTGCCTGGAAGTCGGGATATTTTCTCGCGCCATGGTTTCATACCAAGCTGCTGGTGGTGCTGATCATGACAGGCATGCACGGCTGGTTTTCGCGCATGGTCAAGGATTTTGCTGCCGATAAGAACCAGCATACGCAGCGATTCTTCCGCATCATCAATGAAGTTCCGACGGTATTGATGATTTTCATCGTGATTTTGGTGGTGGTCAAACCATTTTGATCCGGCGCTCGCGGAAACGGAGGCTGCGGATGGTTTGTGCGGCCTCGTGGAATTGACTGTCGCACAGGGGATGATCGGCCGATGGTTGCAAAAGCCAGGGCCGGGTGGTTTTGGTCTATGTCTGCGGCATCATTTGCCTTTCAGATGATCGCAACGTCTTGCCAAGCGGAGCGATAGGGTCTATCGAGCCTTGGACTTCAGTCAGTTCGACACCTCCCGTGTCGTGCCGGTGGGGTGCTGTGTATTGCAGTCGCACCGGATTCATCAGCCGCCCTGGTTGATTGTGTTGCAAAACCCCCTCGATTCTCCCTTATGAACTTCCAAGGAATACCGCCCGATGCGGGAAATCAAGCTTAAGGACCTCAAGGTCAAATCGCCCACCGAGTTGCTGGCTTTTGCCGAAGAGCATGAAGTTGAGAATGCCTCAACGCTGCGCAAGCAGGAACTGATGTTCGCCATCCTCAAGCAACTGGCTGCCAATGATATTGATATTATCGGCGAGGGTGTGGTCGAGGTTTTGCAAGACGGATTTGGGTTTTTGCGCTCGCCCGAAGCCAATTACCTTGCCGGGCCGGATGATATTTACGTCTCGCCTTCGCAGATTCGGCGCTTTGCGCTGCGCACGGGCGATACGGTTGAAGGGCAGATTCGCGGGCCCAAAGAGGGCGAGCGCTATTTCGCGCTGCTCAAGGTCAACCTGATCAATTTCGAGGAGCCGGAAAAGGCTCGCCACAAGGTTCATTTCGACAATCTCACACCGCTCTATCCGAACCGGCGGCTCAAGCTCGAAATCGAAGATCCGACCCGCAAGGATTTTTCGTCGCGGGTGATCGACATTGTCGCGCCGATTGGCATGGGCCAGCGCGCGCTGATTGTTGCGCCGCCGCGCACCGGCAAAACCGTGCTGCTCCAAAATATTGCGCAATCGGTGACGGCCAATCATCCCGAGTGCTATCTGATTGTGCTGCTTATCGACGAACGGCCCGAGGAAGTCACCGATATGCGCCGCTCGGTGAAGGGTGAGGTCGTCTCCTCAACGTTCGACGAACCGGCGGTACGCCACGTGCAGGTCGCCGAAATGGTGATCGAGAAGGCCAAGCGTCTGGTCGAGCATGGCCGCGATGTGGTGATCCTGCTTGATTCGATTACCAGGCTGGGGCGCGCCTACAATACGGTGGTGCCGTCATCCGGCAAGGTTCTCACCGGCGGTGTCGACGCCAATGCCTTGCAACGTCCGAAGCGGTTTTTCGGTGCGGCCCGCAACATTGAAGAAGGCGGTTCGCTGACCATTATCGCCACAGCGCTGATTGATACCGGTTCGCGCATGGACGAAGTGATCTTCGAAGAGTTCAAAGGCACCGGCAATTCCGAGATCATCCTCGATCGCAAGGTGGCCGACAAGCGCACCTTCCCGGCGATCGATATCACCCGCTCGGGCACCCGCAAGGAAGAGCTGCTGGTTGCGCCGGACATACTCAAGAAAATGTACGTGCTGCGCCGCATCCTGAACCCGATGGGTACCGTCGATGCGGTCGAATTCCTGCTCGGCAAGCTGCGTGATACGCCCAAAGGCAATTCGGGCTTCTTCGAATCGATGAACACCTGATCTAGTTCACGGTGGGTTGGCCATCAGGTCGGCGGCACGGGTGCCGCCGATGGTCTGGAGGCGAAGCCGTAGCTTCATTCCCGGTCATGGCCAGCGAAGCGGGATAGACCAGGGGCCTCGCAAGGCCATGGGTGCTGCGTCGCAACAAAGCAGCGCGCCGCCCCCCATCGGCGCGTCCTGCAATGTTTCACGTGAATCATTACAGGCGTGGTCGTGACCCGCGGTCGTTCATCAATTCCAGCATGGCCGCGACCTCGTTGACCGGTAGCGAGCAGCTTTGCTGGATACAGACGGTCACTTCGGTACGCGGATTTTCGGGATGGCGCGTCGTCACGATGCGGCCATCATGGCGTGTGGCGAGCGCGGCCTGGATGAACGGCTCTGCGGCGGCACCCGATATGGTGACTTCGGCGACATGATCAGCATAGAGCTGCGCTGCCAGCAGCCCGCAATGGCGCAGGGGCTGCGCGCTGATCGTGTCGGAGAGATCATCAAGCCAGTGCCGCGCGCGCGCGATCCAGCGTAACTCGCCGGTCTGGGTCGCAAGGCCGATCAAAGCCTGAACGAGCGGGCCGTGTGGATTGGGGATGGCGTCATCTTCGGTGGGATGCAGGCGAAGCGGCACATCGCTGGCGCTGAGCGCGGCTGGCGACAGCTTGCCTGCACTGGCATCAAAATAATGCAGGTCAATGGCGTCGGCGAGGCGTTCTGCCCATGCCAGCCAAGGGAGGGATTCGGGCGGCGAGGCCCCAGCCTCATGCAGGGCCAAGGCCGCTTGCAGCATGAAGACGTGATCGGTGGCGAGGCCGGGATGCTGGACTTTGCCGGCGCGTGAAGAATGCCCAAGCGGTGGTGCGCCGGGGTCAGCGGATGTCATCGATTCGTATACGAAACAAGCGGCATTACGCGCCATTGCGAGCCAATCCTGCCGGTCGAACGCCGTCGCGGCATGGGTCAGCGCCGCAATCATCAAGCCGTTCCAATCAGCAAGGATTTTGTCATCGCAGCCGGGCCGGGTGCGTTTGGCGCGTTCTGCGAGAAGCTTTGCCTTCATGATGGCCAGATGGTCGGGTGGGACAGCGGCGCTGCTCCCCGAACGGAGGCGGTTCAGAATATTGGTTGGCGCGCCGGTGCCCTCGTCATGGAAATTGCCGGCCAAAGTGACGTCAAAGACTTTGGCCATTTGTGCCGCGGCTTCGGGATCCAGCACGGTATTGATCTGTTCTGGCGTCCAGAGGTAGAATCGGCCTTCGACCCCTTCGCTGTCAGCGTCGAGGCTGGCATAAAACGCGCCTCCTGGTGCCGTCATTTCGGCAGCTATCCAAGCGATGGTTTCCTCAACGGCGGTCTTGAACAAGGGGTTCCCGGTAATTTGCCAGGCAACGGTGAGCAGATCAATGAGCTGGGCATTGTCGTAGAGCATCTTTTCAAAATGGGGCACCAGCCAACGCTCATCGACGCTGTAGCGCGCAAAGCCGCCGCGCAAATGATCATAAATTCCGCCAAGGCACATGTTCTGCAAGGTGTTTAAGACGGCGGTTTGGGCATCAGGCAGGTCATGATGGGCGTCGACGCGCAGCAAGAAGTCCAGCACAGGAGCGTTGGGAAATTTTGGCGCTCCGCGAAAACCGCCAGTCAGGGGATCGAAAGCTGCGGCGAGCCGCTCTGCCAGGGCCGGGAACGCGGCAGGGCTCAAAGTGCCGGCACCGCGTGGGGCGCTTTCAGTCAGACGCGAAAACTGCCCGGCCTGTTGCAGCAAAGCGGGGCGGTTATCCCGCCAGGCGCGGGTGAAATGTTGCAGGACGTCGGTGAAACTCGGCCGCCCCTGGGCGCGGCGCGGCGGAAAATATGTGCCGCCCCACATGGCTGAGCCGTCCGGCGTCAAGAGCATGGTCAACGGCCAGCCGCCTTGCTGGCCCATGGCATGCAGCGCGCTCATGTAAATATGGTCAATGTCGGGGCGCTCCTCGCGGTCGACTTTGACATTGACGAAAGCAGCATTCATCAGGGCGGCGACGGTCTGGTCTTCGAAGCTCTCATGGGCCATGACGTGGCACCAGTGACAGGCGGCGTAGCCGATCGAGAGCAGAATGGGCCGGTCGAGTTTGGCTGCCAGGGCCAGGGTGGCGGAACTCCAGGGCTGCCAATGCACGGGATTATCGGCATGTTGCAGCAGATAGGGGCTCGTGGCATGACGCAGCTCGTTCGATAACATGATGCTTGGCTCCCCTGTGGCAGACGATGGTGACCCAAAAGCCGTTCGTGATGCAAGGAAGAAGTTTCGGAAGCCGACGCTGAACGGTGGGGTCACCAACAAAGGATAAAGTGTGACATCGAGGTTTGAAGAGGGGGCGGTGGCCCATGATACCATATTTGCGGTCGCCTCTGGCGCAGGCAAGGCGGCGGTTGCCGTGGTGCGGCTATCCGGGCCGCGTTGTGGCGATGTGCTGAGGAACATGGTGCGAAGCCCCGTGTCGCCACGCCAAGCCAGCCTGCGGCGGCTGTGGGCGGCGGACGGCAAGACGGTGCTGGATCAAGCCTTGGTGCTGCACTTTCCCGCCCCAGCGAGCTTTACCGGCGAAGATGGTCTCGAATTGCATCTGCACGGCGGGCGCGGTGTGGTGGCGGCGGTGCTTCGAACGCTGGGGCAGATCGAGGGCCTGCGTCCAGCCGAGCCGGGCGAGTTTACCCGCCGTGCTTTGATGGCCGGCAAGCTTGATCTGGCGCAGGTCGAAGGACTCGCTGATCTGATCGATTCGGAGACGGAACAACAACGCCTTCAGGCGATGCGGCAATTTTCCGGCGGACTCACCGGCCACGTGGCGCAGTGGCGGGAGCTTCTGTTGGGAGCCCTTGCGCTGGTGACCGCCGAGATAGATTTTGGCGACGAGGGGGATGTTCCGGCTGACCTGACTGGGGCCATCAAGGCGCGCAGCGGCGAAGTTCTGGGATATCTCGACGCGGCGTTGGCGCAGCAGCGTGGTGCCGAACAGGTGCGCGAGGGTGTCAGCATCGTGCTGGCAGGCGCTCCCAACGCTGGTAAATCCAGCTTGCTTAACGCGCTGGCCGGGCGCGAGGCGGCGATAGTGTCGGAATATGCTGGCACGACGCGCGATGTGATCGAGGTTGCGCTGGATATTGCCGGTGTGCCGGTCTGGCTGGCCGATACCGCTGGGTTGCGCGAGGCAGAAGGGCCGATCGAGGCGGAGGGCATTGCGCGCGCCAGGGCGCGGGCGGCGCGGGCCGATTTGGTGCTTTGGCTCACGGCGGCTGACCAGGACGAGGTCGATTCGCTTCCGGAACTATCGGTTGATCTGTGGCGCGTCACGACCAAGATTGATCTGGCTCCCACCGCAGCACGCGCGGATGATGTGGCGGTCTCGGTGCGCAGTGGCGTGGGGGTTGAGGCGCTGATGACGAAGCTGGGGGATTATGTTAGACAGCGCCTGCCCCATGAAGGGGTGGTGCTGTTGACCCGGCAGCGGCATGTGCTGGCTTGCCAAAGGGCACGGGCAGCCTT
>DAICZI010000290.1 GCA_027311205.1 Beijerinckiaceae bacterium
GAGAACAGCTTGTTTTCCGAGCCGATTAAAATGCGCACGCCCTCGCCGGTTTCAGCCCTTGACAGCAGTTCGATCACATCTTTTTTGGTTTCGAGGTCGGCAAACAGCAAGCGAACACGCTCGATATCGCTCGCTGTGGCGAGGTCATCGAGCAAATTGGCATGGCCGCTGACGATGAGTTGCGGCTGATCCTGCTGCAAGCCAGCCCAGGTGACGAGGCCACCCTCAACCAGGCGTTGCGAGAGGTCATCAAGCTCGGCCTGCGCTGAAGTGCGGGCCTCTTCGATCAGCTTTCGCACCTCGGCCAGCGTGCGGCCACGAATGCGCTGGTTGAGGTAATTGGCCGCTTCCGTCATGGCCGAGGGCGGCAGATGCATCGGGATCGACAAGACCCGGTTTTCAACCGTGCCATCTTCGGCGACCAGCACCGCCAGGGCCTGCTCAGGCGCGAGGCGGACAAATTCGACGTGCTTGAGGCGAAGGTCATCCTTGGAAGTAACGACGACCCCGGCTCCGCGCGTCATGCCCGAAAGCAGGCTGGAGGCTTCGGCCAGCACGTTTTCGAGGCTGATGTCGCGATCTTTGGCCTCCACCTGGCGCTCGATGCGCTGGCGGTCTTCGGCGGAAACATCGCCCAATTCCAGCATCGCATCGACAAAAAAACGCAGGCCAAGTTCGGTCGGCAGGCGTCCCGCGCTGGTGTGCGGCGCATAAAGCAGGCCGGTTTCTTCCAAATCCTGCATGACATTGCGCACCGAGGCCGGTGACAATGTCATCGGCAGCAGCCGCGCCAGATGGCGCGAACCCATGGGTTCGCCATTGGTCAGATAGGTCTCGACAATGCGGCGGAATATCTCGCGCGCGCGCTCGTCAAGACGTGGCAATTGTGTTGTGGGGCGCGTTGGTTTCACGGTGGGCAAGGATGGCCGTATCGCCGACAGATTGCAAGTGGCAAGTCTGGGGCGATAAGGTCTGGGGCGATAGGAACCAATGGCTGCAGGGCCTGCAACCGGTGCTGTTTCAATGGCAACTGCGCACGAGATGGCGCGTGCGATAGCCATACACGTAATGGCTCACGCAATGACGCGGACGCACCCGGTAAATGTACCGGTAATACACCGGGTGATGGTAGACGTGGCGGCGATAGATTGGGTGGCGATAGATTGAATAATGGTGATGAACGTGGCGACGATAGACTGAATAATGATAAACATGATGGCGGCGATGGTAAACATATATGTGCTTATAGACCTTCCTCTGACAGGCCGGACGGGTGTAATATTGTGTCTCAGGCGCCTGATAAGCAGGTTGCTGATAGTAATATTGTTGTTGGTAATAATATGGCTGCTGGTAGTAATAAGGTTGTTGGTAATAAGGCTGCTGGTAATAAGGTTGCTGGTAATAGATTTGCGGAATTATACGAGAGTATGGTGCAGCACGCCGGATGCGCCGATCGCCGTCACGATCACCATGCCAGCCTACCCATTGCGTGCTGGAAGCGAGAGCCTGTCCCGATGAGTCGTCTTTAATTTGCTGCGTGACCACGCTGGACGCGGGCGCGAGCGGCACCGCGCTGGCCGAAGTGGCGGTAAACCAACCTAAAGCAGCGGCAAAGCTCGCCAGAAGTATCACTTTTCGCATTATGGGCCTCCCGTGTTACGTGCATCAATGCGTCAACATCGCCAAACGCCGAGCTTAAATCAAGGATTAAATCAGCAGGACGGTCTCGCCTATCCCCTGCATGCCATTGCCCGCCGATGTTGGCGACAGCGCCCTGTTTCATGACAGTTCCTTGGGCGGCCCTGCGGTCGATGGCGCGAGCCCTCACTGGCTCGCCTTCTGGGTTTGCCATGTGCCAGATATGCCACGACAATGCGCCAGCAACCCTGGCGTGAGAACACGTCGGGATGTGGCTACTGCTGGCGCTGCGCGTTGATTTGATTATTGCCACAGATGCCCCCGCCGCCAGATCGCAAAATGCAGGTCTGGGGCAAAGAGGGACATCAGTCATGTGGCCAACCGGCGCTGGCGCTCACTTTCAATAACAGTGGCGAACCAGATGGCGGACGTGATGCCGATAGACGTAGTGACTCACGCAGCGGTGCGGATGCACCTTGTAAATGTGCCGATAATACAGCGGCCGATGATGGAGCGGATGGTAATAATGACGATAAACATATCTCGGCGGGTACCGATAGATATAGGGTCGATAATAGGGTGGTTGATAATAATACGGCTGTTGGTAATAGGGCTGGTAATAGGGCTGCGAAAAAAACTGAAAGAACGGAAATCCAAAACCACCTTCGTCGTCTTCGTCATCCTCATCCCCACCCCAGCCTACCATTTGAACGCGGGGGGCTAGGACTTTTTCTGGCGGCGCGCCTGGTGCGTGGCGGGCTGCCACGGCGAGGGGCCGTGCAACCGGCATGGCGCTGGCCGGTGCGGCGGCGAACCACGCTACTGCGGCAATCAAGCTCGCCAGAAGCATCATCTTTCGCATGGCAGGTCTCCCATAATGCGCGTAACCACTTACGAGTTCGATGCTGGCCTAAAATCAAGGCGTTAATTTGGCAGATGCCCCGCCAATTAATGCGCGCGCTCAAGAATCGAGACATAATTGGCGACCGCTGCGCCGCCCATATTGAAGACGCCAGCCAAAGCCGCGCCGGGTTTTTGCATCCCGCCCGCCTCGCCGCAAAGTTGCATGGCGGCAAGCACATGCATGGAAACGCCTGTTGCGCCAATGGGATGGCCCTTGGATTTCAAACCACCCGAGAGGTTGACCGGCAACTTGCCCTCACGCGTGGTCAGGCCGTCGCGCACCACCCTCCAGCCTTCGCCCGGTTTGGCAAGGCCCATCGCCTCATATTCGATCATTTCGGCAATGGTGAAACAATCATGAGTTTCGACGAGATCGAGGTCATGGATTGAAACGCCGGCGTCGGCCAGCGCCCGCGCCCAGGCGGCATGAGCACCAGCAAACGCCACCGGGCTATCGCGCCGCGAGAGCGGCAGCATGTCATTCACCTGGCGGCGGGCCCGGAAGCGCAGGGCCCGCGCCATGCCAGCGGCGGTCTCGGCGTCGGCGATCACCAAAGCCGCTGCGCCATCGGACACCAGGGAACAATCGGTGCGGCGCAGTGGCCCGGCGACATAGGGGTTTTTGTCGGACACCGTGTTGCAAAAGGCAAAGCC
>DAICZI010000291.1 GCA_027311205.1 Beijerinckiaceae bacterium
TGTTGCATCGTGTTTCATTGCGGGGCGGGCCGAAGCGCCGCCCCGCAGTCTACTCAGAGCTTCACGTATTTGCGCCAAGGATGCGCTTTGTTAATTTCCACGCAGAAGTGAGCCGGGTTTTCCATCGAGAACTGAGCCACCTTTCTGTTATGTTCTGTGGATCAGTTTTTGGTCAAGGCATGATTTCCTTCTTCTTTCCGGCGGCGGCTGAGCTTGCTTTAAAGCGGAAGCTGTCGTTTCCTGTTTCCAGAATGTGACAACGGTGGGTGAGGCGATCGAGGAGCGCTGTCGTCATCTTGGCATCCCCAAAGACTGTAGCCCATTCGCTGAAGCTGAGGTTGGTGGTGATGACGACGCTGGTGCGCTCATAGAGTTTGCTCAGCAGATGGAAGAGCAAAGCGCCGCCCGAGGCGCTGAACGGCAGATATCCCAATTCGTCCAGGATCACCAAATCGAGTTTGGTCAGGCCTTCGGCGATCTGTCCTGCTTTGCCTTTTGCCTTTTCCAACTCCAGGGCGTTGACCAGTTCAATGGTCGAGAAGAAGCGAACCTTTCGACGGCAATGCTCGACGGCCTGGACACCAAGGGCGGTCGCAATGTGGGTCTTTCCGGTTCCAGGGCCGCCAATCAGCACAACGTTCTGGGCACCATCCAGGAACTCGCATCTGTGCAACTGGCGCACTGTGGCTTCATTTATCTCGCTGGCGGCGAAGTCAAAGCCGGAAAGATCCTTATAAGCCGGGAAGCGGGCAGCCTTCATATGATAGGCGATCGAGCGCACTTCACGTTCGGCCAGTTCGGCTTTGAGTAACTGGGACAGGATCGGCACTGCTGCGTCAAAAGCAGGGGCACCTTGTTCCATTAAATCGGTAACAGCCTGAGCCATGCCGTACATTTTGAGACTACGGAGCATAATGATGATGGCACCGCTGGCAGGATCATGACGCATGGCGACCTCCGGCAATTTGAGCGCGCAGACCGTCATAGCGTTCGACGTTGGCCTTGGGCTCACGGCGAAGCACCAAGGCTTGCGGCGTGTCTATATCCGGGCCGCCGGTCTTTTTGCCATCAATCAACCGATGCAGCAGGTTCAACACATGGGTCTTTGTTGCTACGCCCTCTGCCAATGCCATCTCGACCGCAGTCAGCACAGCCTGCTCGTCGTGATGCAGGACAAGGGCAAGAATGTCGACCATCTCGCGATCACCGCCGGGCTTTCGAAGTATTAGTTCCTGTAACTGCCTGAATGCCGGTGGCAATTCCACAAACGGCGCGCCATTGCGCAAAGCACCGGGTTTGCGTTGTAAAACTGCAAGATAATGACGCCAGTCATAAATCGTCCTCGGCGGCTTGTCGTGGCCACGTTCAATAACCCGCGCATGTTCACAAAGGATTTGCCCTTCGGCAGCCACGACAAGCCGTTCGGGATAGACCCGCAAGCTCACAGGTCTATTAGCAAATGACGCAGGGACGCTGTAGCGGGTGCGTTCAAAGCTGATCAAACAGGTGGGCGAGACGCGCTTGCTTTGCTCGACAAAACCATCAAAGGCGCGTGGCACCGACATCAGCGCAGGCTGCTCTGCGCGCCAAACATCAAAAATGCTGCCGGGCAGACCCCCATGAGGGATATCGTGCCACAGATCCATGCAACGCTGCTCCAACCAAGCGTTCAGCGCTGCAAGATCGGAGAACTCGGGCACGGGTTGCCAAAATCGGTGCCGGGCATCCTGCACGTTCTTCTCGACCTGCCCTTTCTCCCATCCTGCCGCTGGATTGCAGAACTCCGGCTCGAACACGTAGTGGTTTGCCATGGCGAGGAAGCGGATGTTGACCTGCCGTTCCTTACCACGTCCAACACGATCCACCGCAGTGCGCATATTGTCATAGATCCCCCGACCAGGCACGCCGCCAAAGACACGGAACCCGTACCAATGAGCGTCAAAGAGCATCTCGTGGGTCTGCAGAAGATAGGCGCGGACTAAGAAGGCACGGCTGTGCGACAGCTTGATATGCGCCACCTGCAGTTTGGTGCGCTCACCGGCCAGAACCGCAAAATCTTCGCTCCAGTCAAACTGAAACGCTTCTCCCGGGCGAAAGGTCAGAGGAACGAAAGTGCCACGCCCCGTCGTCTGCTGCTCCCGCTGCCGATCAGCGCGCCATTCACGCGCAAATGCCGCGACACGATTGTAGGAACCGGCAAAGCCAAGCACCATCAGATCCGCATGCAACTGCCTTAAGGTTCGCCGCTGTTTACGCGATTTTCCAGCCTCGCTCTTCAGCCATATGGCCAGCTTGTCAGCAAAGGGATCGAGCTTGCTCTGCCGCTCCGGGGTGACGAAATGCGGCTCGATCGTGCCCGCGTTTAAATACTTCGCGATCGTATTGCGCGACAAACCGGTGCGGCGCGAAATCTCACGGATCGACAGCTTCTCCCGCAAAGACATACGTCGAATTATGTTCAAAAGTCCCATGTGTATCACTCCGTTGCTCCCCGTTGCGCGCGGCGCCGGGGGAAGGGTCACATGGCTCAATTCTCAATGGAAATTATCGGCCTTTCCGGCTCACTTCTAAATGGAAATCAACAGCCCTTTTAAATATTTGCCACAAAATTGACACTTCCCCGATTTGGTGGACGTACCAGCAAGGATTGCGCCTCCAAACATAAAGCCACTTTTGGCTTCCCTGCGGTTTCAGCCAATCGTCCACGAGCAAAGATTTGAACGTGGCTTGCCCAAATATTGCCGCCCAACAAACCTGAAATGTGCGGGGGCTGGCTCTGCTTCCGGGTTGTTTGAATTACGCTTTGGCTGGTGCAAGATCGGCTTTGGCAAGGCGGTACAATGTTGCGGCATTGGTGCATAGCAGCGCTTCTTTTTCGCTGGGGCTGCAACCGGCGAGGATCGCGTGGGTTGCCGCCACCCAGGCTGCCAAGGTGGGGCCATGCGCGGTCACCGGGTAATCGCTGCCCCACACAACCCTGCCCCAGCCAAAGGCGCCAATGCAATGCTCAACCACCGGGCGCAATTGATCGACATGACGCGCCTGCGGGCCCGAGGCAATAATGCCTGATATTTTGCATGCCACATTGGGCAGGGCTGCTATTTCAAGGATACCGTCGCGCCATTGCGAAAATGTTTCCGCATTGAAATCTGCGCCGCCGCAATGATCGAGGAT
>DAICZI010000292.1 GCA_027311205.1 Beijerinckiaceae bacterium
TTCATAGCCTTGGGCAATGCCCGAATAGGCAATGCCATAGCGCGACACCCAAAGCAGGCCGCAAATCCCGGATATCAGCCCGCTGATGAGATAGACCGCGAAAATCTGGCGCGGCAGGCTGATGCCGCAATAGCGCGCCGCCACCGGATTGCCGCCTATGGCATAAAGGTTGCGGCCAAACCGCGTGTGGTCAAGCAGCAACCAGAACAGCACGCTCACCCCAAGGGCGACCACCAGCAGGTTGGGTAGGCCGAACAGAGTGTTACGCGGAAACGCCAGAAAGCCTGGGCTCATGTCATTGGAGGTGAGCCATTGCCCGCCCGCAATCACGAAAATCAAGCCCCGGTAAATGGAGAGCGTGCCCAGGGTCACGACGATCGGCGGGATTTCGACAAAGGCAATGAGCACGCCATTCAACGCGCCAAGGATGAGGCCGCTGAGTGCGGCAAGCGCAAACAGCAGCGGCAGCGACAGGCCGGGATGGGCACGATCAGCCAGGGTGACGATCATGCCCGAAAGCGCCAGATTGGCCGCGACCGAAAGATCAATGCCGCGTGTGAGAATCACCGCCATTTGCGCCAGCGCCAGCATGAACAGGAACGATGTATCAGTCAGCACGCCCATAAGGTTGGCGGTTGAAAGAAACACCGGCGCACGCAGCCCGATCAGCCCGAGCAGCACCACAATGATCGTGGCGAGCACGGCTTCGCGCGGCACGCTTCGCCCCAGCGCCTTCATGCCGCCACCCCGACATCTGCGCTGGCGACCGCCACCAGTTTTTCCGGCGTGGCTTCGCCGCGCGCAAATTCCGCAACAATCCGCCCGGCGCGCATCACCATGATCCGGTCGGCCATGCCAATGATCTCGGGGATTTCCGAGGACACCATGATCACCGCCATGCCCCTGGCCGCACCGGCGCTGATGAATTCATGCACCGCCGCCTTGGCACCGATGTCGATGCCCTTGGTCGGCTCATCGAGAATGAGGATTTTCGGCCCCGTCGCCAGCCATTTGGCAATCACCACCTTTTGCTGGTTGCCGCCCGATAATTGCCCTGCCGCTTGATCCTGCCCCGCCGAACGCAAATCAAGCTCGCTGGTGATCGCCCGGCTGGCGGCAACTTCCGAGCTGCGCTGCAGCACGCCAAGGCGCACATGCGGTTGCAAGCCGGCCAGTGTCACATTCTGATAGATCGGCAGCGGCAGGATCACGCCCTCGTGCTGGCGATCTTCCGGCACGAAACCGAGGCCCGCGCGGATCGCTGCCCCAGCGCTGTCGATGGTCACCGGCTTGCCGCCGATGCGGATGCTTCCAGCCGTTGTCGCAGTCAGGCCAAACAGCGCCTGCATCACTTCCGAACGTCCTGCGCCGACCAGCCCATAAAATCCAAGAATTTCGCCCTCGCGCAGGGTAAAACTGATGTCAGCAAATTCGGTTGGGTGGGAGAGTTCGCGCACCTCCAGCACCACCGGGCCTTGCTGGCGCTGGCGCTGCGGAAACATCTGCCCCACCGGCCGCCCGACCATCAGGCGCACCAGATCGGGCTGCGTCACGGCATCCATGCGCCCCTCGCCGACATGCACGCCATCGCGCAGACAGGCCCAATTGTCGGCAATGGCGAAGATTTCATCAAATTTATGCGAGATAAACAGGATGGCGCGACCCTGGGCCTTCAGCCGCGCGACAATTTTGTAAAGATCAGTAATTTCGCGGCCCGACAAGGCGGCGGTCGGTTCGTCCATGATGATGATGCGCGCCTCTTGCGACAGCGCGCGGGCAATCTCGACCAGATGCTTTTGCGCCACCGACAGGGTGCTGACAAAGGCAAGGGCCGAGAAATCCGCGTCAACATCGGCAAGCAGGCTGGCGGCGCGTTGCTTGATCTGCGGCCAATCCACCAAACCGCCGCGCCGCCTTGGCATATGCCCCATGAAAATGTTTTCGGCGACGGTGAGGTCGTCAAACATCACGGTCTCCTGGTGGATGGCGACGATGCCGTGGCGCGCTGCCTCGCGCACGCCCTCAAGTTTGACCTCGCGCCCCTCGACCATGATGCGTCCGGCATCGGGCCGGCAAAGCCCGGTGAGGATTTTCACCAAAGTCGATTTGCCAGCGCCATTCTCGCCAATCAGCGCCGTGACTTCCCCTGCCCGCAAGGTCAGGCGCACGTCCTCAAGCGCCCGCACGCCGGGGAAGGCCTTGCTCACACCTTCCAGGCCAAGGAGAACTTTCGATGCGTCACGATTTGCCGACATGGCCGCTTTTTCAGTGTTGGAAGCATTGCGCGCACGTGGCGTCCCGCCGCGCCGGAGCGGCAGCGGGACAGTTTCACGGCATGGCTTCTGAGCAGAGATCAGAAAATCTTGGCGAACTTCTCGATATTGGACTTGTCGAACGTATAGGGATCCGCCATCGCCACCGAGGCATTGGGCGTGACTTTCAGATCGCCCATGCGCCCGCAATGCAACACACTGCCGGGCTTGCCACTTGTCTTGCCGCTGGCAATCTGGGCGGCCACCATGATGGCGGTGTAGCCAAGGTCAATCGGGTTCCAGATGGCGAACGTGTCGGTCGCGCCCGACGCCACGGCGGCCTTCATTTCGGAAGGCAGACCCAGCCCGGAGACGAAAATCTTGCCGGTCAGTTTGGCATCAACCACAGCCTTGGCGGCAGCGACAATGCCAACAGTGGTGGGTGCGATGACGCCCTTCAAATTCGGATGCGCCTTGATCAGGCCCTGCATTTCGCGATAGCTCTTGTCGGCAACATCATCGCCATAGACTGTTGCGACCAGTTTCATCTTGGCATAGGCGGGCTTTTTCAGCTCTTCTTTCATTTTGCCAATCCAGATATTCTGGTTGGTGGCCTGCGCCGTTGCCGACAAAATGGCGATTTCGCCTTGGTAATTCAGCGTTTTGGCGATCATCTGGACGCATTTGGCACCAATCAGCGTATTGTTGGACGGGTTGATTTGCAGGATGCGGCCCGCTGGCGCAATGCCGGAATCAAACGAAATCACCTTGATACCGCGCGCCATGGCCTTTTTGCAGACCGGCACCAGCGCGTTGGTGTCATTGGCCGAAATCGCCATCGCATCGACCTTCTGGGCGATGAGCGATTCAATCACGGCGATTTGCTCTTCTGCCGTGGTTTTGGTCGGCCCGGTGTAGATC
>DAICZI010000293.1 GCA_027311205.1 Beijerinckiaceae bacterium
ATTATGGGCTGTTCCTGCTGGAACTGTGCGATCTCCTGCAGGTGCCGCGCCCCGAGCAGGCGTCTTCGGACGTTGCCTCAAATGCCTATACATTCGAGCGCGCGGTGACCTTCCGCGAGCCGGATGGCTCGACCTCAACCGGGCGGATTGACCTCTACAAGCGCGGTTGCTTCGTGCTGGAGGCCAAGCAGAGCCGTCGCAGCGGCGAGGCCAAAGCCGTGCCAGGGCCATCCTCGCTGTGGGCCGAGGCAGCCCCGAAAACGCGCGGCCGGCGCCAGGCGGCGCGGGGCTGGGATGTGCTGATGATGGGCGCGCGCCAGCAGGCGGAGGATTACGCCCGCGCCTTGCCGGTCAGCGAAGGCTGGCCGCCGTTTCTCATTGTCTGCGACATCGGCCATTGCTTCGAGATTTATGCGGATTTTTCCGGCCAGGGCAAAAACTACGCGCAATTTCCCGATCGGCAGGGCTTTCGCATCTATCTGGAGGATTTGGCCGACGCGACCATCCGCGAGCGCTTGCGGCTGATCTGGCAGGATCCGCAGCGGCTCGACCCCGCCAAAATTTCCGCCCGTGTCACCCGCGAGATTGCGGCACGGCTCGCCAAAATCTCCAAGCACCTCGAAGACGCCACGGACGCGCAGGGCCGCAGGCTGCATGATCCTGAAGACGTGGCGATGTTCCTGATGCGCTGCCTGTTCACCATGTTTGCCGAAGATGTGGAATTGCTGCCCAAGGACAGTTTCCGGGATTTGCTGAAACGCTGCATCGCCAACCCCGAGATGTTTCAGCATCACGTCACGCAATTGTGGGAGGTGATGGACAAAGGCGGCTTTTCCTACGCGCTGGAGCGCAACGTCAAAAGGTTCAACGGCTATCTGTTCAAGACCCCCACGGCATTTGCTTTGCCGCGCGAGGAAATCCGCGAGCTTTATGAGGCGGCGAAGGCCGATTGGCGGCAGGTGGAACCAGCCATTTTCGGCACGCTGCTGGAGCAGGCGCTCAACCCCGCCGAGCGCCGCCAGCTTGGCGCGCACTATACGCCGCGCGCCTATGTCGAGCGGCTGGTGATTGCTACCGTGATGGAGCCGTTGAAGGCGGAATGGGCGCATGTGCAGGCCGCTGCCGAAACACGGCGCAATGACGGCGACCTGAAAGCCGCGCGGGCGCTGATCGCGGCGTTTCAGGATCGGCTGTGCGAGACGAAAATTCTCGATCCCGCCTGCGGCACCGGCAATTTTCTCTATGTTGCGCTGGAATTGATGAAGCGGCTGGAGGGCGAGGTGCTGGAGGCCCTGGCCTCGCTGGAGGATCAGGGAGCCATCGCGCTCAAGACCATCGACCCGCATCAATTTCTCGGGCTGGAGGTCAATCCGCGCGCGGCGGCGATTGCCGAACTGGTGATCTGGATCGGCTTTCTGCAATGGCATTTCCGCACGCGCGGCGCGCCGCCGGACGAGCCGATCCTGAAGGATTTCAAGGCCGTCAAAGTGGCCGATGCGGTGCTGGCATGGAGCGCGCGCGAACTGGCGCGGGACGACAAGGGCCGCCCGCTGGAGCGCTCTGACGGTGAAGGTAGTTGGGTCGAGGTTTACGCCTACAGGAACCCGAAGCGCCCGGAATGGCCGATGGCGGATTACATCGTCGGCAACCCGCCGTTTATTGGCGCTAAATATCTGCGCAGCCGCCTTGGCGAAGGCTATGCGCAAGCGCTTTGGGCGGCGCATCCGCACATGAACGAAAGCGCCGATTTCGTGATGTATTGGTGGGATCGCGCCGCCGAAATCCTCACCCGCAAGGGCACGGCGCTGAAGCGCTTTGGCTTTGTCACCACCAATTCCCTGACGCAGGTGTTTCAGCGCAAAGTCATCGAGCGGCATTTTGCCGCCAAGCCGTCACTCTCGCTGGTGATGGCGATTGCTGACCACCCGTGGACGAAGGCCACCAGAGACGCCGCCGCCGTGCGCATTGCCATGACGGTGGCCGAACTGGGCCAGCACGAGGGCCGCTTGCAGGAGGTGACGCGCGAGGCAGCGCTCGACACCGACGAACCCATTGTCGAATTGCGCGAGACCATCGGGCGGATCAACAGCGATTTGACGGTCGGGGCGGATGTTACGGGGTTGGCGGCGTTGCAGGCGAATGCAATGCTTTGTTACCGGGGTGTGCAATTGATTGGCGCGGGCTTCATCGTCACGCCATCGGAAGCCCAATTTTTAGGGCTTGGTCGCAGTGAAGGACTGGAAAACCACATCCGGCTTTACCGCAATGGACGTGATCTTGTTGGCGTTGCACGAGATGTCATGGTGATTGACCTTTTCGGCCTGAGCGCCGGGGAAGTGCGCACGCGCTTTCCGGAGGTCTATCAGCACGTGCTGGAGCACGTGAAAGAAAGCAAGGATGACGACGGCAAGCCCAATGGCCGCGACGTCAACAATCGCGACTCCTACCGGTTGAACTGGTGGGTTTTTGGCGAACCGCGCAAAGATTTGCGCCCCGCCCTCGCCAACCTTCCGCGCTATATTGCGACGGTCGAAACCGCCAAGCACCGGATTTTCCAGTTTCTCGACGCCAGCATTTTGCCGGATAACAAACTTGTGGCCATTGCGCTTGATGATGCCTACGCGCTGGGCGTTTTACTTTCGCGCTTCCATGTGACTTGGGCACTGCGCTCTGGCGGATGGCTCGGAATGGGCAATGATCCGGTTTACGTCAAATCCCGCTGTTTCGATCCCTTCCCGTTTCCCGACGCCTCCGAGACCCTCAATGCGCAAATCCGCGCGGCTGCCGAGGAACTTGATGGTTTGCGCAAGCAGTGTCAGGCGGCGCATCCCGGCCTGACGCTGACGCAAATCTACAATGTGCTGGAAAAGCTGCGGGCGGGGCAGGCCTTGAGCGATGCCGATGAGGCGATCAAGACGCAGGGCCTTGTGCTGATCGTCAGGGAATTGCACGATCAGATCGACGCGCTGGTGGCGCAGGCCTATGGCTGGCCCGCAACGCTGGCCGATGACGACATTCTGGCGCGCCTGGTGCAGCTCAATGCGGAACGCGCGCAGGAGGAGCAGCGCGGCCTTATCCGCTGGCTTCGCCCCGCTTATCAGCGCCCGCGCGCCGGCATCATCGATGCGCAGGCGGCAGCCGAAACGGGCGCGCAATTGTCG
>DAICZI010000294.1 GCA_027311205.1 Beijerinckiaceae bacterium
ATGTACGACCAGTAGAATTTGTACTCGTCGTCGAAGGTAAAGGCCGGCCCCAGGCTCTCCGTCTGCACGGCCATCCAGATCTCGCCGATCGCGCATCTTCCGAGACCGATCGCGCGATCGAGCTGCGGGCGCGCGACCGCCAGCGCAAGCTGATCTCCAAGATCAATGCCGCTTTGCTGCGGATTGACGAGGGCTCCTATGGCTTTTGCGAAATCACCGGCGACCCCATCAGCCTGAAACGGCTCAACGCCCGACCCATAGCCACGATGACGCTCGAGGCCCAGGAAAACCACGAGCGCCGCGAGCGGGTTTACCGCGACGAGTGACCAGCAAAGCTGGCGCATCAGTGCCAAAGGGGAGCGCAGCGCCGCGTCGCCCCTTCAAGCCCCGGTGAGCGGTCGTCCCAAAAGCCGCGCCATTTCCGACGCCAGCGAATCAGGCTCTTCGTTGCCCGGTGTCACAGCCTCGTTTTCAGGCATTGCGGCCGCAACTAGCGGCTGAGTCGTCACGCCTGGGGAAGGATCGGGAGCTGCGGCTGGCTTGGGCAGGGTGTTCAGCAGGGCATTCAGCGGCGAGACACGCGGCGTCTCGACTGCAGCACCCTGGCTCGGCGCCGTCGGCTCAATTCTGGTGGAAGTTTCGGGCCTGGTGGAGGTTTCGGGCTTGGGTGCCGTGACTTGCCTTGCCGACATCGCTGCAAGTGAGGGCACGGCGCGCCCAGTTTCCGGGCGCGGTGCGGGCGGGCGCGTCGCATTAGCCGAAAAGCGCTCGAACACCGGTCGTTGCATGGGCGGGCGCGCCGCGGGCACGCCAGGCGTTGCCGGCATCACCAACTCCTGCGGAGCGCGGACTGCGCCACCATCAGCCGGAAGCTCAAGGGCTTCGCCGAGAGCCGCCATCAAGGCCTTCGCCGGATCGCCAGACGCTGCGCTGGGAAGCTGGCTCGGTGCCGGAGGCTCTGCCGCGGCAACCCTGGCTGGCTGTGGCACCGGAGCCGCTGTCGGCATTTTGAACGGCGGTTCTGCTCGCGAGGGAGCGGAATTTTGCGCGGGGCTCGCTGGTGGCACAGCAACAGACGGCCCAGAAACAGGCGGGACAGAAACAGGCGGGACAGGCGCCGGGGACGGCACTGGTGCCACCGGCGTCCATGTCCCGGATCCTTGGGAGATCGATGCTGCCATGGCAGACGGAGCGGCGGCAGGCGTGGCGCGCGGCGCGGTAACAGCCGCTTGACCCCCACTTATTTGACCCATGCCAATCTGCCCCGTTCCAATCTGTCCCATGGTCTCGCCATAGGTTGAGTCCCTGTCCCTCAGGGCGCGCGGCTCGGCCCGCACAATTTGGGATTCGATCAGCACATCATTGGGGCCGCCGATCAACACCAGATGCTCGACATTATCGCGCCTGATCAGCACCAGCTGGCGATTTTGATCGAGATCAAAAACATCGACGGCACCAAGCCGTTGCTGGCGACCGCGGCCACCGGCCACCTTGATCCCGCGACGAAACAGGCTGCGCGCAGCGAAAAAGCACGCTAAGACAAATACTAAAACGAGAAAGGCGCCAACGATCCATTCCGTGACGCCCTGAAGTCCCGGGGATAACCCCGCCAATTTGCTCATTACAAAATGTCCCCAAAAATAATGCGCGCCGCACTGTTTATCACGAACACCCCCGGGCGCGTAACCCCCGGGTTCAGCCAGCATCGCACCCTTCAGGGCCACGCCACGCAGGCGGCGGAATTCACACCCCAGCCATCTGGTGCTTGCCGAAGGCCATGATATTCGTGTTATGAGAAGACCGCAAATCTTTCTGCCTCGTGCATCGGGCGCAATTTCGGTCGGCCATGAACCATCCCACAACTGCCAGCACGACACCCGCCCCTGCCCGCAAACCCGCCGGACGCGGCGGATCAAGCGCGTTGATCCTCGTGCTGACCCTGGCGATAGTGGCGCTCATCGGATTGGTTTCCATCCTGCCGCATCCGCAAGCCGATCGGCTGATTGATTTCGCCCTGATCGTCTTTGCGTTCATCGGCGTCATCGCCACGTACTTGTATGCTGTCGGCATTTTGCAGGTCGCTTCGCGCTCCGCCCCCTATGACCTGACGCGGCGGCTGGCTGATCAATTCAACGAAGGTCTGGCCATCATCCGGACGGACGGCAGCGTCGCCTATGCCAATGATGCCTACAAGGCATGGGCGCAGCCCGATCCTGTTGGTGAAATTGCCAATGTCGAGCGCCTTCTGGCGGGGCACAGTGACGTCTCGGGGCCGGTGTACCGCCTCGCCCAGGCCGCCCGGCAGGGTCACCGCGCCTCGGAGGAATTGCGGCTGACACCAAGTCTCAACGGCCCCGACACCGGCTGGTATCGCGTCAGCGTCCGCCCCCTCGAGACCCCGCAGGAGAGTGGCCTGACCCTGTGGAGCCTCGCCGATGTCACCAGCGAACGTGCCCGCCACGAGCGGGTGTTTGTGGAACTGCAAAACGCCATTGATTTCCTGGATCACGCCCCCGCAGGGTTCTTTTCCGCCAAGGCCGACGGCAGCATTGATTATCTCAACCGCACGCTGGCCAATTGGCTGGATTACGATCTGGCCCAGGTTGGCACCGGCGGCCTGCGCCTCAGTGACATCATCGCTGGCGATGGTGCGATCCTGCTGGATCAGACCCATGCGGCGGCGAGCCATGTCAGCACCGAAACCTTCGATATCGACCTGAAAAAGCGCACCGGCGAAAATCTGCCAGTGCGCCTCATTCACAGGGTCGAGGTCAATGCCAACCGCGAGCGTGAACCCTCGCGCACCTTGGTGCTCAACCGCACCGGGGCGGAGAGTTCGTCCGAAGACCTGCAGGCCGCCCAGGTGCGCTTTGCCCGGTTTTTCAACGCCACCCCGATGGCCATCGCCACCCTGAGTGAAACCGGGGCGATTGTGCGAGCCAATGCTGCCTTCGCCCGCCTGTTTGAGCCCCTCCAGCGGGACGGAACGCCAGCACCCGCCACAATTCTGGATTTGATTGATGCCCGCGAGCGCCCGGCGCTGGGCCGGGCTTTGGCACGCGCCAGCGCTAACCAGAGCGACATCACCCCGATTGACGCCACCATGACACCGGCCAGTGGCGCGATTCGCGCAGCGCGGCTGTTTTTATCCC
>DAICZI010000295.1 GCA_027311205.1 Beijerinckiaceae bacterium
CATCCTGGTTGAACACTTGCGTGATGCCGTCACGCTCGCCGACCGTCTCGCCCCGGAACATCTGGAAATTATTGCCGAGGATGCTGAAGCCCTGGCCGAGGCGGTGCATAATGCCGGAGCCATCTTCATCGGCGGCTACACGCCGGAAGCCATTGGCGATTATGTCGGTGGCTCCAACCATGTGTTGCCGACGGCCCGCTCGGCCCGCTTTTCCTCAGGCCTCGGTGTGCTCGATTTTATGAAACGCACCTCGCTGCTCACCTGTGATGCGCAGAGCCTGCGCACGCTCGGGCCTGCCGCCATCGCCTTGGGCGAAGCCGAGGGCCTGTCAGCTCACGCGCGCTCGGTGGCGATCCGGTTGAACCTCGGCTAAGCCATGGCCAACGAATCAAGCAACCAGAGATTGTGCAAGATCGAGCTTGACGAAGCCTCTATCGGGCGTGGCACGCCCGATCAGGAGCACGAGCGCGCGGTGGCCATTTATGATCTGCTCGAGGCCAACGAATTTGGCTTGGCAAGCGGCGACTCCGGCCCTTTCACCCTGCGGCTGGCCTTGCAGGATGCGCGACTGGTGATGGATGTGCGCAGCGAAGACGGCACGCCACTCGTGAGCCATCATCTGTCGCTAACGCCGTTCCGTACGGTTCTGAAAGACTATTTTGCCATGTGTGACCGCTATTTTTCAGCGATCCGCACCGCGACACCAGCCCAGATCGAGGTGCTCGATATGGGTCGTCGTGGTTTGCACAACGAAGGTGCCGAAATTCTCAAGGCAAGGCTGGATGGCAAGCTCACCTGCGATTTCAGCACGGCGCGACGTCTTTTTACGCTTGTCACGGCGTTGCATTGGCGCGGTTGAAGCGCGCCGACCGTGAAAGCTTGAGATAAACCCCAAGCCATTATCCTGGCCCGCGGCCCCGCACGCCATCAGCCTCGACCTTCAGCCCTGATCGTTGCCAGTTCTCGCCCCGTCGAGCAGCTTGACGCAGGCTTCGATTTCACTGAGCAGAGCCTGCAGCGTCGCCAAACTGACGGTTTCCCGATGTTCGCGCCGACGGGCCGGTTCGCTATCGGCCACAAAGGCCTCATCATCATCAATGGCCGGCCCGATGGCCTCGCCGACAAACATTTTGGCGCGACCATCACGACGCATCGCCTCGCCTGCTGCAACCACGGCGCGCACGCCTTTTTCTTTCAGGATGCGCTGCACGCCTTTGATCGTATAACCTTCGTTATACAGTAAATGTTGGATCGCGCGTACAAGATCAACATCTTCGGGCCGATAATAACGGCGCCCGCCACCGCGCTTCAATGGCCTTATCTGGGCAAAGCGGGTTTCCCAAAACCGCAGCACATGCTGCGGCAAGCCCAAAGCTTCGCCTACTTCGCTAATCGTGCGAAAGGCATCCTGGCTTTTTTCGCTGCCGTTCACTGCGAATCACACCTGCTACGGGCCCCTGGCAAGTTTAGCAGAGCCGTCAGAAATCGCCATCCGGTGCTTCGAGGCCGTTGACACGCGCCTTCAGGACATTCGACGGTTTGAAGACCATCACGTTACGCGGCATGATCGGTGCCGCAACCCCAGTTTTGGGATTGCGCCCCATTCTCTGGGTTTTATGCCGAACTTCAAAGGTTCCGAATGAGGAAAGCTTCACGTTTTCCTGCCGCGCCAATGAGTCGGAGATTTCCTCGAATACCATTTCAACAAGTTCAGTCGATTCACGCCGCGAAAGGCCAAGTTTCAGGTATATCGCCCTGACTAGATCAGCTTTGGTGACGGTTTCATTAGAGCTTTCTGCTAAAATCTTCATATCCAGCATGACTTTCCTCTCAATTTCGGCATTCAGAGCAGGGGCAACGCAATATTTGCCCATTTTTGCTCATGGCGACAAACTACAAATAACCGCACAGTGACCAAGCTTACGCACCGGCGTCCATAATGAAACAGTCCAAGTCAGAATGTAAAATCCCGACGCGCTGCAAGATTAACATGAATTTTGTTGCCTGCGCAACTGCTGCGGGATCTCAGCATGCAAATTTTGCATATCTCCATCGCAAAAATGCACAATCTGCTTGTGCACTCCCCCTCGTGCGTTTATGCGAGGCCATGCAAAAAAAACCTTCCACGCCAACGACTGCGGCTGGCGCATCTCTCACTTATGCTGATGCTGGCGTCGATATTGACGCTGGCAACGCCATGGTCGAGGCGATCAGGCCGCTGGTGCGTGCGACACGCCGCCCGGGTGCCGATTCGGAAATCGGTGGCTTTGGCGGCCTGTTTGATCTGAAGGCGGCTGGCTTTCAAGATCCGATTCTGGTCGCCGCCAATGATGGCGTTGGCACCAAGGTAAAAATTGCCGCCGCGACCGGCCAGCATAACACCATTGGCATTGATCTTGTGGCCATGTGTGTCAATGACATCATCGTCCAAGGGGCCGAGCCTCTGTTTTTTCTCTATTATTTTGCCACCGCCGGTCTTCGCCCGGAGATGGGTGCGGCGATCGTGGCCAGCATCGCCGAAGGCTGCCGCCAGGCCCATTGCGCCCTCATAGGTGGAGAAACCGCCGAAATGCCGGGCGTCTATCGTGCGGGCGATTATGATCTTGCGGGTTTTTGCGTCGGCGCGGTCGAGCGCGGGCATTTGCTGCCGCGCGCTGATATTGCGGCGGGCGACGTGATTATTGGTCTCGCCTCCTCAGGCGTCCATTCCAACGGCTTTTCCCTGGTGCGCCACATTGTCGAACAGAGCGGCCTCGATTATGCCGCCCCCGCCCCCTTCGCCGCGCCTCAGGGCGGCGCAGTTTCGTTGGGTGCCGCCTTGCTGGAACCGACGCGCATTTATGTCCGCTCGGTGCTCGCCGCCATTCATGCAACAGGTGCCATCAAGGGCCTCGCCCACATCCTGGCCTGCGGCCTGTACGCGAACATCGACCTGAATAAGGCATTCACGGCCAGTCACATCTGGCGGTTCTGCGGCCTCGACCCATCCTCCGTGTGGTTGGGTAGCGAAAAGGCCGAGAAGCTTGTGAACAAACACATCGCGACCGGCCTGGAGGGCATGCCTCTGATCGCCGCCGTCGCGCTAGAGCTTCATCGAAAGGCCGAGTACGTCGAACGTGACTGCGTCCATAATGCCAAGTTTAACA
>DAICZI010000296.1 GCA_027311205.1 Beijerinckiaceae bacterium
CGGTGTTGATTTCAAGAAGGGCTGCTATGTCGGGCAGGAGGTGGTGTCACGCGTCGAACATCGTGGGCTGGCTCGCCGCCGCTTCATCCGCATGGCCTATGAGGGTGGCGCGCCCGCGCCCGGTGGCGCTCTCACCGCAGGCGGGGTTGATGTCGGCGTGGCTGGATCGAGCGCCGCTGGACGGTGCCTTGCGCTGGTGCGCCTTGACCGCCTTGCGGAGGCTGGCGGTGTGGCGCGCGCCGGCGACACCGTGCTGACAGCCCTTGACCCGCTGCCACCCGTGACAGCGGAGCCCGGCCATGGCTGATGCCAGCTTCCCGGCGCGCCCGGTGTTGCACCACGCCGATGGCGTGGCGCGCTGCCCCTGGGCAGGCACCGATCCGCTCTATATGGCTTATCATGACCAGGAATGGGGCGTGCCGGAATATGATGACCGCGCGCTGTTTGAAAAGCTCATTCTCGATGGCTTTCAGGCGGGCCTGTCGTTGATCACCATTCTGCGCAAACGCGCGGCGTTCCGCGAGGCCTTTGACGGGTTCAACCCTGAAATCATCGCACGTTATGACGAGGCGCGCTTTGGCAAACTGATGCAGAATGCCGGGATCATCCGCAATCAGGCCAAGATCAGATCGGCGACGACATCGGCACGCGCCTGGATATGCATTCAGGAAACAACAGGCTTTGCCAATTATTTATGGGATTTTTTTGATGGGAAACCTCAACTCAACCACCGGCACGACATGAGCGAGATTCCGGCAAAAACGGCATTGAGCGAAAGAATAGCGAAGGATTTGCGCCAGCGTGGATTCAACTTTTGCGGACCGACCATCGTTTACGCCTTCTGCCAGGCGGTCGGCATGGTCAATGATCATCTGGTCGATTGTCCCTGCCACGCCTCCTGCCAGAAGCTGGCGCGGCCATGAGGGCGCGGGGCGCCGCGCCGCGGGCCTGGCAGCGCATATTATCGGGCCGGCGGCTTGATCTCATCGAGCCTGCAGCGCTTGATATCGAAATTGCCGATATTGCCCAGGGGCTCGCCCGCGTTGCCCGCTGGAACGGGCAGACCCATGGCGCGCATATTTTCTCGGTGGCGCAGCATTCGCTGCTCGTCGAAGCGATTTTCAGCGCAGCGGAGCCGCAGGCGCACGCCGCCGAAAAGCTGGCCGCGCTGCTGCATGATGCGCCTGAATATGTGATCGGTGACATGATTTCGCCGTTCAAAGCGGTGATTGGAGACGCTTATCGGCGAATCGAGGAGGGTTTGTTGTCGGCGGTTCATTTGCGTTTTGGCCTTGCCAGTCCATCACCGCCCGCACTCAAACGCCGGATCAAGCGTGCTGACCGCGCGGCGGCGCATGGCGAGGCGGTGCGCCTGGCCGGCTTTGGCGAGGCTGAGGCGATCAAGTTTTTCGGCGCACGACCGAACCTGCCGCCCGAAGCCGAAGCGCTTCTGGAGATTTTGCCAGCCGATGCGGCGCAGGCACGCTTTTTGGCGCGTTTTTCTGCACTGGATCAGGCGCTTGTTGCGGAGATGGCGCGACATGGCTGAAATTCACGTCTGCTCGCTGGCGCTGATGCCCGGCACGGTTGCCCGCGTTGACGCCCGCTCGCTGCTCAGCCTGGTCGGGGCGGGCATGAAGGTCGAGCGGCCGGACACCGTGCCGCAAGCTCAGCATCTCAATCTGGCGGTATCGGACATAGCTGCGCCCATGCTGGGCTATGTCGTGCCCGATGAAGGCCATGTGCGGCGCCTGCTGGAATTTCTGTTCCTCTGGGACCAGCGCAAGCCTCTGGTGGTGCATTGTTTTGCCGGCGTCAGCCGCTCGACCGCCGCAGCTTTCATTGCCGCCTGCACCTTGGCACCCAATGCCAATGAAATGGCACTGGCGGAGCATATTCGCGAACTGTCGCCGACCGCGACACCCAATCCGCGACTGGTGGCACTGGCCGATGACATGCTTGACCGGGAAGGCCGCATGGTTGCGGCCATTGCCGCCATCGGACGCGGGCGCGAATGCTACGAGGGCGTGCCTTTCGCGATGGAACTCAAAAATTGGCAAATATGAGCGCCGCGTCCAGCCCGCCGCTGTCAATCGGCCTCACCGTGGCGATTGTTGCGCTGGTGGGGGAAACGCCGCTGTTTCTGGCGCGTGGCCAGGGGCTCGCCGCACCGGCCTTGCCTTATGGCCCGTTTGATCCGCTGCACCATCGCACCTTCGAGATTGGCTTGCGGGCCTTTGTGGCCGAGCAGGTGGGCGTGACGCTGGGCTATGCCGAACAGCTCTACACATTTGGGGATCGGGGCCGCCACTCGCGCCAGGGTGACGCTGATCCGCATGTGGTGTCGGTGGGCTATCTGGCCTTGACGCGGCCAGAGGAAGCGCAGGCCTCGGTGGGCGGTGGCTTTCGCCCCTGGTATGATTTCTTCCCCTGGGAAGATTGGCGCAGCGGGCGTCCGGCGATGATTGATTCTGTAATTTTGCCCCGGTTGCTCGCCGCGCCCAAGCCCCACGGCGCGCGCTATATCGAGCGGGTGCAGCGCCTGTTTGGCGATGGGCCAGACCTTGCCCATGACGAGGCAGCGCTGGAGCGCTATGAATTGCTCTATGAGGCGGGTCTGGTCGAGGAGGCCGCCCGCGATCAGCGCGACAATGCCATGGGCGATGCGCAGCGGCCAGCGCTGGGCCGCTCCATGCAGTTCGATCACCGCCGGATTCTGGCGACCGCCATCGGGCGGTTGCGGGCCAAGCTGAAATACCGCCCGGTGATTTTTGATCTGATGCCGGAGGCCTTTACGCTCACCGCCTTGCAGCGCGCGGTGGAGGCCATTTCCGGGCGGCAGCTGCACAAGCAGAATTTCCGCCGCCTGGTGTTTGGCGCAAATATTGTGGAGGAAACCGGCAGGCTCGAAACCTCGACCGGGGGGCGTCCGGCGGCGCTGTACCGGTTTCGCAGCCAAAGCGGCGAGGCGCGGGCCACCTCCGGCTTGCGGGTTGGCTGGCATTGAAGCCAGCGCCATGCTAGGGCGACGCCCTGGCAGGAGACGAGCTTATGGCAGACGACGACATCGCCACAATGCCTTTTGAAAAGGCCATGGCGCAACTTGAGGAAATTGTCGGTGAACTTGAGCGCGGCCAGGTGT
>DAICZI010000297.1 GCA_027311205.1 Beijerinckiaceae bacterium
CCATCGCGCACCGCCTGTTCGGAGAGCGGATCGAGCGCCGATGTCGCCTCGTCCAGCAGCACAATAGGGGCCTTGCGCAGCAGCGCGCGGGCAATGGCAACGCGCTGGCGCTGCCCGCCCGAGAGGGTCATGCCGTGCTCTCCCACCGCAGTTTCATAACCATCACGCATTTCGGCAACAAACTCGGTGATATGAGCAGCACGGCACGCTGCCGCGAACTCAGCCTCGGAGGCGCCTGGGTGGCCCAGCATGATGTTCGAACGGATGGTGCCCTGAAACAAAAATGCGTCCTGCCCGACATAACCAAAGGCGCGGCGCACCGAAGCGCGGTTGCAGCGGGCAATGTCCTGACCATCAATCAGCACAAGCCCGGCGTTGGGCGCAAAGAATTTCTGCAAAAGGCCAAAAATCGTCGATTTGCCGCTGCCTGACGGGCCGATCAACGCCGTGCTCCTGCCGGCGGGCACCTGGAAGGAAATATCCTCAAGCACCGGTTCGCCGGAACGATAACTGAAGCCGACATTCTGGAAAACGATCTCACCCTTGCTGACCACCAGGTCGGGCAGGTCGCTGTCATCATTTTCGTCGCCCGGCTGGTCAAGAAAATCATAGAACATCTTGACGCCAACCATCCGGGCATTGAGTTCGAGATTAAAGCGCGCCAAGCGCTTGATCGGCTCATAGGCCATCAGCAGTGCGGTGATGAACGAGAAAAAAGCCCCCGGCGACTGGCCGTCATAAATCACCCGCGAACCGCCATAAACGATGATGAAGGCAACGGCGAAGCCGCCGAGCGTTTCCATCAGAGGCGCGGTTTGCGCGGTGATGATGGCCTGCCGGTTGGAGGCCGAGGCCGCCGAAGATACGGCACTGCGCATCCGCGCGGTGAAATCGCCCTCAAGCCCGTAGGATTTGAGCACCCTGATGCCTTGCGCGGCTTCGGAGGTGAGGCGCAAGACTTCAGCAAAACTGTCAAAGCCACGCTTGACCGCCTTGGGAATGCGGCGGATCAGCCGCCGCAGGCCCAACACCGCCAAAGGCAGAATGAGCATGGAGATCAGCGCCATCTTCCAGTCTTGAATCAGCATGACGGCGAGCAGCGCCACCACGGTCAGCAGATTGCGACCGATGGCGGTGACCACGACATCCACCGCAGCGCGGGCCGAATTGGCGATGAAGGCTTGCTGGGCAAGGAACTGGGTTGAATGGGATTCAGAAAAAAAGGTCTGGCCCTGCTTCAGCAAATGCTCGAAAATTCGCCATTGCACCGAGGCGACAATGCGGTTGCCAACGCGGGTCAGGATCACCTGCTGGCCAAATGAGCCGAGGCCCTTGACCAAAGACAGCGCCACAACCGCGCCTGCCAGCCACCAGGTCGCGCTCATCGATTTTTCGAGGAAAACCTTGTTGACAATGTCGCGCATCAGCCAGGCGAGCAGGCCCGTGGTGGCGGCGACAAAGGCCATGCAGACAAAGCCAGCGATATAGGCTTTGAGATTGGGACGTGCTTCTTCGCGCAGCAACCGCATGAACGGGGCGTTCTGCGAAGGTTCAAGCCGTTGTTTCATGAAATCCTGTGCCATCAAAGGCGGTGCCCAGCGCTGCTCAGACTATGGCACGGCGGCGGTAATAGTGCAAAAACATATCAATGGCGGCCTCGACATTGCGGGCGATTTCATCGGTGCCAAGGGCGGGATCGGCCCCCAAAATGCAGCGTGTGAACACGCCTGCCTTGCATAATTCGATGAATTGATGCGCTGCCAGGGGCGCATCGGCAACCTGGAGCGCGCCAGAATCGGTCTGCGCGGCCAGCCACGTTGCCAGGCGGTCAGCGGCATATTGCGGCCCGGCATCATTGACGGCCTGCCCGGTGCCCGGCAACTTCCCGACAATGCCGATCACCATGCGCATGAAGGCCACTTGTTCCGGCTGCATCATGATCGCAAGGAGTTGATTGCCAAAGCGCCGCAGCACATCCGCAACATCGTCGAAGTCCTCGTCAAACCGGCAGAGCTGCTCGGCAAGCCGTTGGCGGTCGGAGCGCACCAGCGCCTCGAACAGCCGCGCCTTGCCATCAAAATAAGCATAGAGCGTGCCCTTTGAAACGCCCGCCGTGCGCGCTATGTCGTTCATGCTCGCGCCATCGTAGCCATCGCGCAGGAAAATGGCGCGCGCGCCAGCGAATATCTGGCGCAGCTTGGCGCTGTCCGGCTCGCAGTTGTCCTGTTGCAGGGGATGCGATGTCGGTGCCGCATCGGCAGCCACAAGTTCGGCGTCTGTGTCTTCGCGGGTCATTCCAAAAGCTCGTAGTCGCGGCTGGTTGCGGGGGTGGTTGAAAAAAATCGAACCGAACGGTTCAGTTCGGCCTTGATTTATCGTCTTTGGTCTGATATGTCAAGCGGAAATGAACCGAACGGTTCGGTTTAGTCCCCGCGACTGAGCCCGAAGTTATGAGAGAGCCCAGGCATGAGCACCGAAACAGACACGACCGAGGCAGTTGGCACCGTCGTGCCCAGCCCTGACACGGGAAGCGCCAACCAGCAGGTGGCGAGGGTTCCCAGTGGTGCGGCACCTGTTGCCCGCAACGATGCGGGTGAAGCTGTCGTCGTCAAGCCGAAGCGCTCGCGCCGCACCATCATCCTGCCCATCGTCATTCTGGCTTTGCTCGGCTTTGGTGCCGTCAAGGGCTATAACTATTTCGTCAGCGGGCGGTTCATCTATTCAACCAATGATGCCTATGTTCAGGCCGATATCACCACGATTTCCGCCAAAGTGCCCGGCTATCTGACGGCAGTGCCGATCATTGACAATACGCCGGTGCATGCGGGCGAAGTGCTGGCACGGATTGATCAGGGCGATTACAAGCTTGCCGTCGATGCCGCGCAACGCAAGATGGACACGCAAGACGCTACCATCGCCCGCCTTAAGCAGCAGGTCGCAGCGCAGAGCGCCCTGATCGCCGGGGCGCAAGCGCAGGGCGTGGCCGCCGAGGCGCAGGTGGTTTCCGCGAAGGCGCAACTTGCCAATGCGCAGGCGGCCTTTGACCGTGCCGCGCAACTGCTGGCACATCATTTTGGCAGCCAGCAGACGATGGATCAGGCTCGCGCCGCGCGTGACACCGCCGCTGCGG
>DAICZI010000298.1 GCA_027311205.1 Beijerinckiaceae bacterium
CCATGACCGCCGCCCTCATGACCGCCTCCCTCATGTCCGCCTCCCGTGCCGGTGCGCGCCGAGCGGGGCCTTGTGGGCGCGGATGCGGCCAAAATCATAGGTGCCCGAGGTGATTTCGGTGATGTTGCGGCTCGCCGCCCAATCATTCATGTCGTTGATGGCGACGACAATGCGGCGGGTGTTGCCGTTGGTCCGCTCCAGCAGCAGCGGGATGGCATCAGCACCGAGCGTGATGCTGCGCGCGTGGACTTTGGCCAGATGGCGCAGGTCGGCGGCATTGGCGGGCTCGGCCTCGACCCAATCCAGCATGCGGCTGTGGATGCGTTCATGCGCCTCAAGGGCGCTGGGGAGCATTTCCTCTCCGATCAGGTTGATCGGCGCCCGTGACAGATCATGCAGGGCTCTGGCGATGTCGATGAAGCGCTTGTGGGCGATCCAATGGGCTTCGTCGATGATCAGCGGGCGCGACGGATCCATGGCCATGCGCTCGCAGGCCATGTCGAGCAGATCCGGCACGCTGCCTTTGGCATGGGCGATGCCCATTTCCGCCAGGATGCGGGTGAGCAGGCTTTTGGCGGTGGTGAACTGGCTGCATTCGACAAAATAGGCGCGATAGGTGTTGGCACCCCAGATGGCGCTTTTGGACTTGCCGAGGCCGGCTCGGCCAAAGAAACAGCCAAGGCCGGGCATGTCGGGGGCTCTTGTGACAAGACGCGACATCAGGACGCCGAAATTCTCGACATTGCGGGTGGGTGCGACGGGGTTGAGGACGCTCATCGGGAGTTTAGCTTCGGGAAGCCCTTTGGCGTCTGCCGCTTGGGCTGGGGGCGATTTGACGGGGGGCAAAGGATGGTTCATAGGTTTTCTCGCTTTGAAGGCGCCACCGGGAAACTGGTGGCGTTTTTTTTGTGAAGCATCGACATTCAGGCCTGGAACGCTGGCCGTTACGGGTTACGCATTCAGCCGTAGAGCCAGCCGAGGCCGGAGGCCTCGAACATGCGGGCCATGGCATTGAATTCCGGGGTCATCTGATAGCGTCCGAGCCAGAGGACATCGTCGCTGGGTACCGGCAAGGCTGATTGCAGGGCTTGCGAAAGTTCATGAGCGCGGCGGTAGCGATCACGTGCGGTTTCCGGCAAAGCCATGACATTGGGGGCGAGGCGCGCGGCGCGGCCCGTGGCTTCGGCCTCGATCTCGGCTTCTGGCGGCACAGTGACCGGGCCGGGGCCGATGAGGGCGCTGGCCGCCGTGGCGGCGGCGGCAATCTGCGGGGTGGCGTGATCGACAAAGGCGTGGGGGAATTCAATCAGCGTGCCGGCATCCTTGGCCGCCTGACGCAGCACGGCGTCCACCATGTCGGCGGGCTTGATTTTGCGGGCTTGCATCCTGATCTCGGCGCTGCTGGCGTCAATGAGGGCGCGTTGCGCCGCCTTGGCTTTGGCCACCAGCACCGCGGGATAAAGCCCGGAGAGATGGGGACAGATCGCCTCGCCAAGATAGGTGGCACCATCGGGCGTGAAGACCAAAGCGCGCCCGGCATCGGCCTCATCGAGACGCACCAGCACCTGTTGGCCGGGCATGATGTGCGGGGCGATGAAATATTGCCCGTCAATCCGCAGGCCCTGTTTGGTGAGAATGCGCAGGCCGTTGCCACCCGCCACCGGGGCGATCAGCATATCCAGCGCCCTGATATCGGCAATGCGGCGCACCGGGGCCGTGTGGCGGGAGGCCATGGCAAACGGGGTGATGCCATCCAGCCCGGCATGGGGGCGGTGCTGGTACAGATCCCGCGCCCAGGCGTTGGATTTTTCCTGAAAATCGCTGGCATTGAGGGTGACGCAGAAGGCGCGGGCGTCATCAAGGCCGAGGCGCTGGGCGAAGGCGCGGCGGGCCTCGATGATTTTGCGGTCGGCGACGCTGTGGCCGATGAAGCCGGGCAACAAAGTGCAGAAATCGCGCTGGTAGGTGCCGATGACCCGCTCGACATGGGCCTTTTGCTCGGGCGCGAAGGCTCTCGCCGTGATGCGCTCGATGCCGAGGGCGTCAAACAGCCGGATGATGTCATGGGCGACGAAATCCGAACCGTTGTCGGTCTTGATGGCGGTGGGCACGCCCCATTCAAGAATGGCGCGGCGGATGAGGGCGGCGACAGCGCTGGCGCGCGGGGTGGGCGACACATAGACGATGATGCGGCGGCTCCAGACATCGATGCACAGATAAATCGACCAGCGGCCATCGAGCAGCAGGACATCGGCGGGCGAGGCATCGACCATCCAGAGATCATTGAGGCCCGCTGCGGCGCGATCAGTGCCTGAACCGGTGAGGCGGTGGTGCGATTTGAAGGCGTCGGGATTGGTTATTTTGGTGATTTCGACCGCATAACGCTGTTTCCAGCGGGTCATCATCATTTGAAAGGTGCGCACGCTCGGCATGGGCTGACCCTGCAGGGCATCGCCAAACCGGTCGCGGGCGATGAGGCGCAGATGGGCGGCGGTGAGCGCCGGTTGATGGGTGATCTGGGCCAGGGCCCAGTCACGAAAGCCCGGCGTCGCCTCCAGCAGGCCTTTGTCTTTTCGGCCCTGCGCGGGGTTGGACGGCGCGGCTTCCGCTTCCTGCAGCCAGCGACGGAGCTGGCTGGCGGTGAGGGAGGGGACGGCGGCGCGGATCCACGGGGAGAGGTCGATGAGGCCGAGGCGATATTTGAGGGCAAAGGCCTCGGCCTGCGATTGCGCGGGCCTTTCGCCCGCTGAGGCGTCGCGTTGCAGCTTCATGAGAATGGCGCGGCGCGCGTCGGAGAGGATGTGCGGGGCGCTCATGCGCGGGCCTGCTGGATGAGGGCGGCACAAATGGCGATGGCTTTGGGGAATTTTTCTTGCCAGATGCTCAGGCGTGCGTGGAACGCTTCCCAGCTTCGGTCATAGTTTGATGAGCCGAGCAAACCCAGTCTGTTGGCCTCTTGCCAAAGCGGATACCAGTCGCCCCTGGGATGGCCGGCAATTTGAACCAGGGCCCAGCCGCGCAACGTATCCAACTTCTTGGTTTTGCGAGACCCTCCGCCACGCTGGAAATTGAGTGCGGCATCAGGCATTTGCAGCCAGCGACGGAGCTGGCTGGCGGTGAGGGTGGGGA
>DAICZI010000299.1 GCA_027311205.1 Beijerinckiaceae bacterium
GCGTATGAATATGCACATGCACCGGCGACGCGCCCTGCGTGCCGCCATGCGCGGCAATGCCGAGCCGCCCGTCGGGGCCGCGCGCCAGCGGCATGATGGCCTCGGCACCGCGCTCGCCCATGACCCCAGTGCCCTTGCCCATCCCAAAGAAGGTCGGGCTGGAGACCACGCCGCCTTCGGCAAAGGGGACGACCCCGCCACCACCCCCGCCAAGGCCGCTCAGCGCCGATGAGAGGAGCGAGGATAATCCGCTCGAAATCGTCTGCGTGCCGCTGGAAATCACCAGTTTGGCGAGACTCATGCCAATGGCCAGCAAGGTCTGCTGGAAGCTCTTGCCGCTGGTAATCGCGCTGGCAAAGGCGTTGGACAGTGACTTTGCCACCTTGTCGCTGGAAAGCCCGATGCCATCTAGCGCCGTTTTGATCTCGTTCAAATCCTGCGCCGAAAAGGCGGTTGGGGAGGCCGCTTGTTGCGGATCAGTCTGCATGGATCACCTCTGTCGCTCAAGCCGCATCGGGAAACATCGCCATCAGGCCTTCAAGATTGTCGCGCGTCAGGCTCGACGCGGCGCGGCCATAAATGCCCTCATAAGCCGCGTTCAGCTCGCGCGTGGTCATCTGCCAAAAGTCTGTCGGCGACAGCCGCAGGACGCCGAGACCAAAAGCCATGGCCTCGTCCCAGGGAAAAGGACGAGGCTGGGAGGGGCTGGCCTTTGAGCCGTTCAGGCGTCCTGCGGCACCGGAGGGGGGCGGGATTCGTCCTTGCCTGGCGCCATCGCACCAAATGTCGCGGCCAAAAGATCGGCCACGATCCGGACATAGCCCGCCGCCCCGCCGGGAGCGCTCATGCGTGCCACTTCGGCGTCGGCAATTTTGTGCCCTGCCCCGCGCAGGCCGCAACCAATGATGATCAGCAAATCCTTTGCCGACACCGCCCCGCCCTCAAAGCGGCGCGCGAGGCCCGCCAGCCCGTCCGCGCCAAAAGCGCTTTCAAGCTCGGCCAGGGCCCCGAGCGGCAGGCATAAATGAAACGTCGCATCACCCAATTCAGCAACAATCTCGCCGCGCTGGCGGTTCGGCATGGGAAAATCATCCTGTGAACAGTGAGAATGGGGGAACCATCTACGATACGGCGAGGAGCAACAGGGCGAAGCGACAGAGGGTTTTCGCGAGCCTCCGGGTTGCTTCGCGGCGCTCGAAATCACACGTGCGTAAACGTCAGCGCTCCGGCGGATTCAAGCGAAATGTCAAAGGTCACTTCCGCCGCCTGCTCGCCGCGATAATCCAGCGTGCTGATCAGGAACGGCCCCTGAATGGTGCCGTAGGCTGGCACAACCACCTGCCAGTTGCCGACAATGCCGTTGAAGAAATTCTGCTGCATCAGCGCATCGGAGGCTGCATCCTTGAAAATGCCTGCCCCGGTGATCGAAGCGCGCAACACGCCAGCGCCGGCCAGAAGCTCGCGCCAGCGGCCGGGCGAGTCGGCTGAGGTTGCATCCACTTTGTCGGTGGTCAGCGAAAAGCGCTGGGTGCGCAGCCCTGCCACCGTGATGAATGTATTGGTGCCGGTGCCATCATCGAGTTTCAGCAGCAGGTCTTTGCCTTTTTGGGCGGCCATGGGACAGTCTCCAAATGAAAGAGCGCGCTCAAAGCGCCTCGGTATAGGCGCGCAGCTTCAGGCTGGCGCGGGCGAAACGGCCATTGTGCTCACGCCTTGTCTCCAGCGACACCAGACGCAGATTGACCAGATTGAAGCCGGTCAGCACGAGCGGCTGATCTTGAATGAGGCCGAGCACGCGGGTGGCAATGTCGAGCGCCTCATGGCGTCCGCGCTCCAGCGACCAGGCATTGAGAATAACGAATTGCTCAGCGCCGGTGTCGGAGCGCGTCGAAAGATCGCGCCAGAGGGCATCGCCAAAGGTGACATAGGGCGGGTTGGCGCTGCGTGGGGCCTCGTCAAACACATTGGGGCCGCCCAGCATGGCGGTCAGCGTCGCATCAGCCAGCAAGGCGTTGCGAATGGCGGCGCGCAGCGCCGTCACAGGTGAAGCGCTCATGGCCGGATTTCCTCGCAATGGCACAGGACAAAGCGCGCCTGCGCATCGACATCCTCATAGCCGTGAATGAGGAAGCTGCGGGTTGGCGTCGCGAGCCGCATCTCGCCGGTGAGCCCGGCAAAGGCACGGATGGTGATGTGATGGGTGATGCTCACCTCCATGCGCTCGGCGCGAAAGCGGTCGCGCGCATGGCTGGGCACAATCTCGCCCCAGAGCGTTGCCAGCGGGGTAAAGCTCTGCGTGAAGCCGCCATTGTCATCCATGCCGTCAACCGGTTGCAGCAGGGTCAGGCGCGTGCGCAGCGCCCCGGTCGCGGGGGGCTTCATGTCAGCCTCACGGCGCGAAACGGTGCGATCAGCGCCGCGACCGAGGCTGGCAGGCGCACCGCACCAGAATCCGCCAGAACATCGCCCCGGTTCTCATACCAATGCGCCACCAGCATATAGATCGCCTGCAGCAGCGGCTGCGGCACGCTTGAGCCCGTCGCGCCATAGCCGATGGTGACATCAAGATTGATCCCGGCAATGGCGCGACCGGGGGCCAAAGGGGCGGTGGCGAACAACAGCCGCGCCGCATCGGGCGTGGTGTCGATAAAGGGCAGGTTGATCCCAAGGCTCTGGGGATTGTTGTTGACGTCAAACACCGTGATGGCGGTGAGCGCCGCAAAGGGCGCGAGCGGAACGGCGATGAGGTTTGATTCCGGCCAGGCATCGCGGATCAACCGCCAGCCCTGGGTGATCAGTCGCCGCCGCGTCGCCTGCTCGATCATCATGCGCGCCGAGGTGATCAATCCAGTGATCAGCCCGTCATCGTCGGTGACATCGACCTTCAGCCAGTTTTTGACATCAACCAGCGCCACCGGCTCAACAGTCGGCGGGGATATAAGAACAGGTGTCATGGATAAAACCCCTACCAGGTTGGAAATGCCAGATTGGTGCGCTAGGAGCGGTGAGATGAACCGGCGAATAGTCTTTCAGTCCTTGATCCTGGCTCTTGCCTTGGCGCGTCCCGCCAGCGCCGTGGTTGGCCCGACCTTGCCCGATCCCGGCCTTGGCCAGCATGTCATCATG